>JAUQYY010000053.1 GCA_030587505.1 Candidatus Sigynarchaeota archaeon | reverse complement strand
GGCTGGTGGAACTGCACCCTCAGAAGAGAGTATTCCATGGCGATCTCGTAGGCTCGGCGTGCGTGGCCGATTGCCTCGCCAGCGATAACTGTTCTCTCAATATCGAGTTCGTCGAGGAGAATGGTGAAACCCTCGTTCTCCTTCCCCACTAGGTTCTTGGCGGGGACTTTCATGTTTTTGAAGCGTAGGTAGCCGTTTCTGGCGCCTCTCATGCCCATGAGTTCGAAGTACTCGAGTACCTCGAAGCCCTCCGTGTCCCTTTCAACCACGAAGCAGCTCATTCCCTTGTGGGGGTGTACGTTTCGATCGGTTATGGCGAAGATGGTGTTGACTTCTGCTTCTCCGCCGTTGGTTATGAAGCGTTTTTCACCGTTGATGATGTAGTGGTCGCCGTCTCTTGTGGCGGTGGTCTGCATTCGGGCAGCGTCTGAGCCCACTTGGGGTTCGGTGATGACTATGGCTCCGATTTTCTCGCCGGCTAGCAGGGGTCTCAGGAATTCTTCTTTTTGGTAGTCTGTGCCGAACCTGCATATGGGTATGCCGCTGAGCATTGCTGCCACTCTTGCGGTGCTGACCACGGGGCTAACCGCGGCTAGTTCCTCTGAGACTATTAGGTCTTTCGTGATTCCGTTTCCGTCGTTTAGGCCTCCCCACTCCCTTGGGAACGGGTGGCTGACGTAGCCCCTCTTTGCTATGAGCTGCAGGGCTTTTCGCGGGTAGACGTTTTCCTTCTCGAACTGCTTTGTCATGGGGGCGATTTCTCTGTCAAGGAATGCTCTCACTTCTTTTCTGAAGGTGTTCTCCTCCTCGGTGAAGAGCCACAGGCTCTCCTCAGAAACACTGTATCCCTGAGGCAGGACTAGGTCATCATACTCGATGGGGGTAAGCCTCTCAACTTTCAAACTCGGTCCCTCCGTTTGGAACAGTTAAATGTTCAGATGTAGAACTGAACTTTTATAGTTAACTCTTGGGAGAATGAAAGGCGTGGTGATGCTTGCTCCGTGGGTTTGAGTTCAATTACGTGCGGGATTCTGAGAAAGATTGTGGGGGTTGCTTTATGGTGTTTCTGGGGGGTGAAAAGTGTTTTTTGGGCATATTTGAGTTGGGGGGTATAGATTTAAATCGAAGTTTCTGAATAAGTAGTAGGGAGTATGTTGTTATGGGAGAGTGGTCATAATTACTATTCCGAGGCATCAAACCATTGTCAAAAAAATAATGGAGAAATATGAGAGAGGAAAGAGGGCGGAAGCCATAAACGAGCTGGTGTACAATCTAAGAGATGAGGATTTTAGGGTGAGGGCGGCCTGCGCTGAGGCCCTGGGGAACATCGGTGATCTGGGAACAATAAAGCCCTTAATAGAGCTTCTGAACGATGAGTACAGTGAGGTGAGACTGGCGGCGGTGCAGGCTTTGGGTAAGATAGGTGACGCGAGGGCAGTGGAGTCTTTGGAGGGATTGCTCAACGATGAGGATAGTGAGGTCAGGCTTGCCACGGTCAAGGCTCTGAGCAGAATAGGGGGTGAGAGGGTTATCCGGCCACTGATCAAGGCGCTGGACGACTCCGACAGCAGGGTGCAGACCACGGCAATCGAAAGCCTGGGGAGGATGGGGTCAAAGGCGGTGGATCCCCTCCTCAGCACTCTGGAAAGCGAGGACGTGAACATCAGAGCGTACTCCGCAAAAGCCCTGGGTGAGATCGGTGACCCCAGAGCGGTTGAGGCGCTGGTGGCACTTGTGGATGATCCTAACGATATCGTTAGAGTAAACGCCGTTGAAGCACTTGGAAGAATAGACGACCCCAGAGTCGAGGAACCATTGATAAGAGCGCTGAAGGACAGAAAGCCGGAGGTGAGAATAAACGCTGTCAAAGCCCTCAAGCTTGCGAGGTCCGAGGAGGCGACGCAACAGCTTATCGAGGCTCTGAAGGATCCGGACAGTCGGGTTAGGATGTGGAGCGCTGACGCCCTCGGATACAGGGGAAGCAGCCTAGCCATGTACCCTCTCTTGGAGCTGCTCGGTGACGAGGATCCCAGGGTGAGGGAGAACGCGGTCAAAGCTCTGGGGAGAACCGGAGACTACGAGGCCGTGAAGCCCCTGATGGAGCTTCTAAGAGACAAAAGCGAGCGTATCAGAGAATTCGCAGACAAGTCCATCGCGATGATTGCCAAGAAGTACGGGCTAACGAAGGACGAGCTCATAAGGAGGCAAAAAGCTCTGCTCGAAGAGGAGAAAGAATCCAAGTTCTAATTTTGCCGTCCACTCAGCAGATGACCCCCCCAGTACACGGAAAACACTAGAGAGGAGAGGGAAAACGCACAAAAACGGGACACGGTTCTCAACTTGCAGGCAGGTGGGAAATATTCCACTGTGCTGCGCTCCGAGCTGCGGCATGATGTAGTAGGTATGTATTTTATCTTTTTTTGGGTTTGTTGGTGGTTTGTCTATCTCCCTTTTTGAGCCTTGATTCCCGGAAAGAAGCCCCCATAAATCTCCCTTCACAACCGCTAAGTCACATACACCCCCTCAAAAAACATACTTGTTACATCGTGCCCCGAGCTGCTACCCAAACATTTTTATATTATGACTTATTTTTAATCACAACCTAACACATATACAATTG
>JAUQYY010000051.1 GCA_030587505.1 Candidatus Sigynarchaeota archaeon | reverse complement strand
AATCGTAATCCTCCAAGCACCACAAACAAACATGATCGACATTTGATAGCGCCTCAGCCACTTAAGCATAATGATAGATACTAGACAGTTAACACTTTTATTATCTTCGCAGAAAAACCGCTTCTCTCTCCACGGAGGCGAATATCCCCCGCAGCCTAGAGCCGAGAGACAAAAAGGCGACACGCCGGCCGAGCGGTGGGAAGTCGGCCTTCTCGGGTTAAGTGTCCCACGAAAAGGAAAGTGCTCAGCGAAGCGGTGGCCCTTTCGGCTAATCACCGGAAGCCATGAAAAGTAACGATTCACTTTTGTGTTTTCTCCCACTTTACATCCTTTTTCCGCACCCTGAAGAAAAGGATGTTCTGGTAAAGGTTCAGGAACGAGAGGGGTAGCAGGTAGAGCCAAGCGGTGGGCTTTCCAAGTCTCAGGCAGAAAAGAAGAGCACCCAAACCAATCAAAATAATCGGCACAAGACAGATGAAGAAGAGAGGTAGAAGCTCCGGATAAAACAAGCCGAGAGCCAGCGTTATCGGCAGCAGAACTGTGCAAACAGCGTTTAGAGACGGAGCAATATATCTAGAAGAGAAGGAGAGGAAGTTTGGTATCCGGGGTTTTGGAAACATTCTCAAGCGTAAATGGCTATACTTTGCGGTTGCTTGGTCCGAGCCTCTGCTCCACCTCCTTCTCTGCTGCACAAAGTCCCCGAAAGCGGACGGTTCAAGCACCTTCACCCCAGGCTCGTCAGTATATATTATCCTGTAACCATCAGCATAGATTCTGTACCACAGCTCGTGATCCTCAGCCAACATTTCCGGGTCCCAGCCCCCCGTTTTCTCCAGGTAGGAACGCCTCACAGCGTAGTTGTAACCAATCAAAACGGGTGTGGCAACCAGTTGGCCCCCTTGCCAGAGAGTGTACTCAAGGTCAATTACGCGTCCGAGAAAGTTTCCTCTTTCAGCCTCGTACCTTCCCTGAACAGCCATTACATCAGGGTCCTCGAAGTACTTTACGAGATTCATCAGCGAGTCTGGATGAATAGTGCAGTCCGCATCGTACACAGCGATCAATTCTCCCCTAGATACGGAAAGAGCCTCATTCAAACCGTAGGCCTTCGACAATCGCTTCTCATGCTTTATTCGAGTGGTGTTCTCCCAGTCCCTCGTTGTGTCCTCAATGATTTTGAAGGTGTTATCAGTTGAGTCGTCAACGAAGACAAACCCCAGTTTTTCTCGGGGATAGTTCAGGTTAGCCAGCCCGCTCAGAACCCTTCCAACATTTTTCTCTTCGTTATAGGTCGGAACAACCACCGTGACTGTCGGCGGTTCCCCCACCGTTTCCGCTTTCCTCCTCTTAGAGATTGAGACGAGCGCTGTGGAGAGATAGATCAGGGGAACTATTAGCAGAACCACTCCAACGACGGCGTAAATCAAAGTAAGTATTAGGGGCAGGTTCAGCATCTCTCATCTTCTCCCTACCGTTCTTCTCCAGGCTCTAAGCATAGCCTCCAGGGTTTTCAACGGTTCTTTTTTGAGAAGAGCGGGAACAAGGTACCCCGCCGCGTAAAACAGGTGGCATAGCAGGTTGGGCCTCCAGAACACCAGATAGCCGTATAACGATGCAGCCAGGATTCCGGTGTTGATTGCAACCTTGGCGAGGGTTCTACCGTACAGGTAGTAGTCACCCACACTTATCAGGTATGCTCTCTTAAGAAGGTTTTCAACTGCTACACGGCTCTTCCACACCTTATGCAGAACCTCCGCATTCGGAGTGTAGACAACCCTGTAACCCGCCGCTCGCACCCGGTCACTTATGCTAATCTCCTCGCCGAAAACCTTAACACCGCGGGGTCCAAGCTGCTCCCTAAATCCTCCGATCCTAAGCGCAAGATCCCGCCTTATGGCCAGATTCCCGCCAATCGGGAAGTATATGTCCTTACTCTTCTCCCCCCAACTCGTAACTCCCACAATCCCGTAAATGTCCTTACCGAGCCAGCTTGGTTTTTCCAAACCAACCATTAGCGGGCTTATTTTCCCCCCGACACACCCTACACCCTCGTCCTCAAAGGCAGCGAAGATTCCACTCAGCCACGTTCTGGTTGCAACACAGTCATCATCTATAAACGCTACTATCCGCCCGCCGGCTGTTTGAAGCCCGTGATTCCTGGCTTCTGCTATTCCGATCCTCTTGGGCGGCCTCAGAATCTTAACGTTGGAGAACCCCGAAAACTCTGATTCCAAGGCTTCAAATGTTCCGTCCTCAGACCAATTGTCTATGACAATGACCTCGTAGTCACCCTCGAAATCCTGACGCAGCACGCTCCTAACACAGTCAACCACATGATCCCTTCTGTTAAAGGTGAGCACTACCACCGAGAGAATCATAACAAACAACCCTTAAAGCTGTTTCAAAACAGCGACCCTCTATAACTTTTCGGACAATACAACAAACCAACCACATGTACGAACCGCGTAAACACAAACTAATTGTTAGAAGGTAACATAACAAATCCAATAAATTTACTTTTCGATTACGAGCAGAGACAGCGAATGATTGTTGAGACCCAAAGCCAGTCGAGTGCGGCTGCTCCGCGGAGGGAAGAAACACACTAAAAAACTTTTATCCGGCCTCCTGAGAGCAAGAATTCCGTTGCGTAAATTTTTGAGAAAAAGGTTTAAAGATAATTAATCATAAGTACGAAGGTAGAATTTTTTAGACAATTAAGGGAGATTCGGCAAATGGTGCTGTCCGTTTCCGTAGTTTTGTGCGCCTACAATCGAAAACACGACGTGACCGAGTGCGTAGACAGCATTCTGAAGCAGGATTATCCGGATTTTGACGTCTGGGTGGTGGACGACGCCTCAACGGACGGAACCTACGAGTTCCTGAAAGAGAGGTTTGGGAAGAACAAGAAGCTTCACCTCATCAGAAACGATACGGAGATGGGGAACACCCGCTCCAGAAACATGGTTATGCGCCAGTCCAGGGGGGAAATTATAGCCTCCACGGACGACGACTGCATTGTTCACCGGGATTGGATAGCGAACCTGGTTAAAGTCTTCGAGGAGTCACCCAAAATCGGCCTTGTAACCGGAAAGGTGCTCCCCATATTCTACGGGAAGGTTCCCAAGTGGCTGGAGCCACCCATCTACCCGATACTTGCAATAAGAACAGAGAACCAGCGCACCGAAGCGTTAAACCCCTACGGTTGTAACATGGCTGTACGAAGAAGCGTCATGGAAAAAATCAACTTTCTGAACGAGGACATCACAAGAAAGCACGGCGGGCTATACTCCGGGGAAGACACAGACCTT
>JAUQYY010000044.1 GCA_030587505.1 Candidatus Sigynarchaeota archaeon | reverse complement strand
GTGCTCAATCACCACCACAGTGTTCCCCGCGTCCACAAGTCTGCCCAAAACGTCTAACAACTGCTGGATGTCCGCGAAGTGCAGGCCCGTGGTGGGCTCGTCTAGTATGTAGAGTGTTTTTCCGGTGCTCTGCTTGCTGAGCTCTTTTGAGAGCTTTACTCTCTGTGCTTCTCCCCCTGAGAGTGTTGGGGCGGGTTGTCCCAGCTGGATGTAGCCCAGCCCGACGTCCTTCAGGGTTTGGAGTTTCCTTTTGATTTTTGGAATGTTTTCGAAGAATTCAAGTGCTTCGTCCACGGTCATTTCTAGGACATCGTGAATGTTTTTCCCCTTGTACTTTATCTCCAGGGTTTCCCTGTTGAACCTCTTCCCCTTGCAGTGTTCACACCTTATGTACACGTCTGGCAGGAACTGCATCTCGATTTTTATTGTTCCGTTTCCCTCGCAGGCCTCGCACCTTCCCCCCTTGACGTTGAAGCTGAACCTGCCGGGCTTGTAGCCCCTCATCCGTGCCTCGGGAACCATCGCGAAAACTTCCCGTATGGGTGTGAAGACGCCCGTGTAGGTTGCTGGGTTGGAGCGTGGCGTTCTCCCAATGGGGGACTGGTCTATCATAATCACCTTGTCGATGTTTTCGAGCCCCTCTATTCTGTCGTATTTCCCGGGTTTTTCGGGTGAGTGGTAGAGCTTCTGCGCCAGCGCCTTGTAGAGTGTCTCGTAGACGAGGCTGCTTTTGCCTGAGCCTGAAACGCCGGTTATGCAGATGAACTTGCCGAGGGGGAACCTCACGTCGATGTTTTTCAGGTTGTTTTGCTTGGCTCCGCGGAGAGTGAGGTACCTGCCGTTGCCTTTGCGGCGCTTGGGCGGGGTGGGGATTCTGAGCTCGCCGGAGAGGTATTTTCCGGTGAGGGAGTTCTCGTTGGCCATTATGTCTTCGGGTGTCCCCGTGGCCACGACGTAGCCGCCGTTTCTCCCGGCGCCCGGGCCCAGGTCTATGATGTGGTCTGCGGCTCTTATTGTGTCCTCGTCGTGCTCCACCACTATGATCGTGTTGCCCATGTCCCTCAGCTCCTTGAGTGTTTCGATGAGTCTCCTCTTGTCCCTGAAATGGAGTCCTATTGAGGGTTCGTCTAGTATGTAGATTACCCCCACGAGGCTGCTTCCTATCTGGGTTGCGAGTCTTATTCTCTGGGCTTCTCCGCCGCTGAGGGTTCCTGCTGCCCTGTCGAGTGTGATGTACTCGAGTCCCACGTTTATGAGGAATCTTAGCCTTGATTTTATTTCTTTGAGGATTTTTTCGGCTATCTGTTGCTCCCTCTCTCCGAGCCTGAGCTGTTCGAAGAATTGTAGGGCTTTTTCTATGGACATTTTTGTGACCTGTGCGATGTTGAGGCCTCCGACGGTTACCGCTAGGCTTTCGGGTTTGAGTCTGTCTCCCTTGCAGTGGGGGCAGGGGTTCATGTCCATGTACTTTTCGATTTCGCTTCTGATGTGTTCGGATCTGGTTTCGCGGTACCTGCGCTCCAGGTTGCTTATGACTCCTTCGAAGCTTCCCTCGTACTCGAGGTAGACTCCCCGTTCCCTGTTCTCGTAGAGGAACTTGACGCGTTCGTTTGTTCCGTAGAGCACCACGTTGAGTTGCTCTGGTGTCAGGTTCTTGACCGGGGTGTGGAGGCTGAAGCCGTAGTGCTTCGCAACTGCCTTCAGCTTTCGGAAGTACCAGCTTCCTATGGGGTTGCGCCAGGGGGCTATGGCTCCCTCCGCTAGTGATAGTTCCTTGTTGGGGATCACTAGGTCTGGGTCGATTCTTCTTGTGGTTCCGAGTCCTCCGCAGTGGCTGCAGGCTCCGTGGGGGTTGTTGAACGAGAACATCTGGGGCGTTAGCTCCTCGAATCCGATTCCGCAGTTCTCGCAGGCTAGTCGTCTGCTGTAGATGCTCTGCTTGTCGTCGTTCACCAGGACCTTCACGACGTCACTGAACCTGAGGCAGGTTTCAACGGAGTCTGTGAGGGTTTTTCTGATTCCCGGCTTGATTACCAGCCTGTCCACGATGAGGTCTATGTCGTGCTTCTTGTTCTTGTCCAGGTTGATTTCGTCTTCGAGGTCCAGTGTTTCTCCGTCTATTCTGACTCTTGCGAATCCCTCGTTTCTGAGGTTTTCGAGGAGTTTGCGGTGTTCTCCCTTCCGCCCCTTGACTATGGGTGCCAGGAGCTGTACTCTGGTTCCCTCAGGGAGACTCATTATCTGGTCTACTATCTGCTGGGTGGTGAGCTGTGTGATTTCCTTTCCGCACTTCCAGCAGTGGGGAACCCCGACCCTGGCGTAGAGGAGTCTGAGGTAATCGTAAATCTCGGTTATGGTTCCAACGGTTGACCGTGGGTTCCTGCTAGGGGCTTTCTGCTCTATGGATATGGCTGGGGAGAGTCCCTCTATGTACTCTACGCTGGGTTTCTCCATCATCTCCAGGAACTGGCGCGCGTACGAGGACAGGGACTCAATGTATCTCCTCTGCCCCTCCGCGTAGATGGTATCGAACGCGAGGGACGATTTCCCGGAGCCGCTGAGCCCCGTGATCACAACGAGTCTGTCCCGTGGAATCTCCACGTCAATGTTTTTGAGGTTGTGCTCGGATGCACCCTTAACAATTATCTTGTCCTTACCCATCCGCTACTTTCCATCCTGTACAGATTTGAGCATTAGGAGCTTGTCACGAATGGCGGCGGCTCTCTCGAACTCCAGGTTCGCCGCCGCAGCCCTCATCTCCCTCTCCAAATCCCTTATCACGAGCGGCAGGTCCTCTGGGGGTATGTTCTCAACCTCTATATCCTCGTGCCTCCTCCCGGTCATGTCGCGCACAGCCTTCACCACGGTCTGGGGTGTTATCCCGTGCTCCTCATTGTATTTCAACTGCTTTCTGCGTCTGCGGTTGGTTTCCTCAATCGCTCTTCTCATGGCTTCGGTTACGGTGTCCGCGTACATTATCACCGTGCCGTTAACGTTCCTCGCGGCTCTGCCAATGGTTTGAATAAGAGCCTGCTCCGACCGAAGGAAACCCTCCTTATCAGCGTCTAGGATGGCGACCAGGGAGACCTCTGGCAGGTCGAGTCCCTCTCTCAGGAGGTTTATTCCTATTAGCACGTCGAACTCACCAAGGCGAAGATCCCTCACAATGTCGACACGGTCCAGCGTGTCAATCTCGGAGTGAAGATACCTCACCCTGACGCCCAGCTCCTGGTAGTACTCGGTGAGGTTCTCAGCCATCCTCTTGGTCAGGGTGGTGACCAGAACCCTCTCATTTCTCTCCACACGCCTCCTTATCTCCGCCAACAGGTCGTCCACCTGTCCCTCAACGGGGCGTACCTCCACCCTGGGGTCCATGAGACCCGTTGGGCGAATGATCTGCTCCACGAGCTGCTCGCTCTTCTCCATCTCATAGGGTCCCGGTGTGGCTGAAACGTATATCACCTGGTTAACCAGGCTTTCGAACTCATCGAAGCGTAGGGGTCTGTTGTCGAGGGCTGATGGGAGCCTGAAGCCGTACTCGACCAGTGTTTCTTTCCTGGACCTGTCGCCCTCGTACATTCCTCTCAGCTGAGGGATTGTTACGTGTGACTCGTCGATGAACATGAGATAGTCTTTCGGGAAGTAGTCCAGGAGGGTGTAGGGTCTCTCTCCTGGTTTTCTGCCGTCGAGGTGTCTTGAATAGTTTTCGATCCCTGGGCAGTAGCCAACCTCCCTGAGCATCTCGAGGTCGTATCTGGTTCTCTGCTCCAGTCTCTGGGCTTCCAGGAGCTTGTTCTCTGCCCTCAGCTCTTTTAGTCTCTCCTCGAGTTCCTCCTCGATGGATTCTATGGCTCTCTGGAGCATTTTTCCTGGTATAACGTAGTGCTTCGCCGGGAGGATGTAGACCCTATCTTTTTCCACCCTTGTTTTGCGGGTTGGGGGGTCGAGTTCCCTTATTCTGTCGACGCGGTCACCATAGAGTTCTATCCTGATGATGGTGTCCTCGTAGGAAGGGTGGAGCTCAATCACGTCTCCGCGGACCCGGAACTTTCCCCTCTCAAGGATGAGGTCGTTGCGCTCATACTGGATGTCCACCAGCTCCCGTAGGATCTCCTCCCTGCTCTTTGCTTTTCCCCTCTCAAGGAAGAAACCCATGCTCTTGTAGTATTCTGGGGAGCCCAGTCCGTAGATGCATGAGACGCTCGCCACTATTAGAGTGTCCCTGCGCTCCATAAGCGCCCGTGTGGCTGCGTTGCGCATCCTGTCGATTTCCTCGTTGATTGAGGCGTCCTTCGCAATGTAGAGGTCCTTGTGGGGAACATAGGCTTCCGGCTGGTAGTAGTCGTAGTAGCTGACGAAGTACTCAACCGCGTTCTCTGGAAAGAACTCCTTAAACTCGCTGTACAACTGAGCCGCAAGCGTCTTGTTGTGCGAGATGACGAGGGTGGGTTTCTGAATGGCTTCCACGACGTTCGCCATGGTGAATGTTTTCCCGCTCCCTGTGACTCCTAGCAGGGTCTGGTGGTGCAGACCGCTCCTCAGGCCTTCCACGAGCTTCTCTATGGCTTCAGGCTGGTCTCCCCTCGGAGCGTAGTCCGAAACCAGTTTGAATCCGGGCAACTTCCTCAAGCTCTCCTTCCAAAGCTACACAAAAACATGAGAAGTGCTCTAAATAAATTTTGGGATTCAATGCTAAATACTCTCAAAACCATTGTTGGAAAACTCCGTGAGCCGCCCAGAGCCGGAGTTCAACCCATGCGTTCCGACACGCTTCACAGAACAGGAAGCCTAATACCTCCCTCGCGCCGTGAGGGTTCAGGGACCAGACGTGGAAAAGCTGCCGTTAGAGTGATTCACTGGTGATGATTGCTAAAGAATTTTCGCGTTTTTTTATTGAAGAATCAAAAGATATAACTAGTTCGGTGTAGAATTTAAAAACCAAAGACAAGTGAGGTGTATCCATTTGAGCAGATCTATCAGCGCTGGTGTTTTCGGCGCGGTGATCGGTCTGGTTGCGGCAATAGTTGGAGTTGTGTGGACTCTTCAACTCTACAATGTGAACAACATGCACGACTCCGCTGTGTTGTTTCAGAATATGGTTTACATAAACTTTAACATGGCTATTGTCATCGGCGGCTTCCAGAGCATGGCGCTAAACAACGCTATGAGTATGTTTACAGGTCTAACAGTGATCCTCGCTCTGCTGCTGGTCACGGGTCTAATACTGGTTGGCGTGGGACTCTACGGAATCGGACAGGTGGCGGGAAGCGCCGCGGGCACGGCAAGCCTAGTGCTTGGAACACTGGGAGCCATCCTGTCGGCTATACTCCTGGTGATGGGAGTCCTAGCGGGCGGCGTAACCCACACCCTAGCCTCTCTGTGGATGTTCTCCAACCTGCACATGGTCCTAATGTACGCTCCTCCGGTGGTTAGACTTCTGGGCCTCCATATTGTGCAAGGCGTGCCCACCGTGAGCACAAGCCTACTGTGGGCAGGCCTCCTAGTCGCAGGCGTCGTCACCCTCCTGTTCGGAGTCACATTCCTTCTGGAGAGAGAAGTGGTCACCAGCGGGTCACTGGCCGTGGCCACGGGTGTAATACTCATAATCGCCGGAATATTCCTGTGGACGGGAGTAATAGCCGCGTGGCTGGGCTTCATCCTCATGTTCGTGAGCCTCATAATGGCAGCCATCCTATTCTTCCAGTCACGCGAACTAGCCTAACCCAGCCCCTCCCCTCTTTTTTCTCAATCTCATCTCCCTAAGGAAACTCTCCGAATTTCTCACCACAAGTAAATCCAAGCTTCAACCCCACGATTTCTCGAAGGAAACCATCAGCCCAGCCCTGCTCAGGTATCCAGAAAGATTAAACTATTTGTTCTCATCCAGAATAGATTAATCCATGGAAGGAATTGAAAATTATGGAAGCAGAAAAAGAAGTTGAAGGCTTGATAGAAACCCTAGATCGTTGTAGAGATTCGGAAGCTCGAGCGAAGGCGGCGGAGGCGCTTGGAGAAAAGGGAGACGAGAAGGCGGTTGAGCCCCCCCATACAGGCTTTACGGGAGGACAGCAACAGTCATGTTAGGCTAAGGGCTGCTTTGGCTCTGGAAGCCGTGAAAGATGCGGCGGCGGTGGAACCCCTCATCCAGTCTCTACACACGGACGAAGACGCCAATGTCCGGGGAGGAGCCGCGTGGGTGCTCGGAGAACTGGGAGACCAGAGAGCCGTCGAAACCCTGATCAAAGCCCTAAAGGACGAAAGCATCCACGTTCGACTATTCACCGCAATGGCCTTGGCCTGGTGGTAGACCACCGAGCGGTTACACACCTCATGAGAGCTATGAAGGACAAAAACAACGGCGTTCGACAAGCCGCATGGGAAGCACTCCGATGGGTCACAGACCGAATCGACACAGACGAAGACTAACACACAACCAAAACACGGCCAAAGCGTTCTCCCTGGAACCCACACACAAGCCGAAAAATGTTTCGGAAACACTTAAAAATACAAACAGAGGAAAGGAGAAAAAATCCGAATTATTTAAAGGAGGAGAAGCGCCCTTGAGTGGCAATACCCGCGATTCAAAACTCGTAAAAATAGATGTGTTAAACCAAACCGCGATAATAACCCTTAACAAGCCTCCAGTGAACGCGTTCTTCATCGACCTCTTCAACGAGATAACCAAGGCGTTGGACATTCTAGAACAAGACGACAAGATAAGAGTGGTGATAATAACCGGGGGGGACAGAATCTTCAGCGCCGGAATGGACCTGAAAGCTGTGGGGGAAGCCTCCCCAGAAGAGGTTCTAAACCTGATGGAAACCGGCTACAACTTCTTCCAGAGACTGGAGAAATACCCCAAACCCACCATAGCCGCGGTAAAAGGCCACGCCCTCGGCGGCGGCCTGGGACTCGCCATCGCCTGCGACTTCAGAATAGCCGGAGAGAACGCGGTCTTTGGCCTCCCCGAATCAAAAATCGGCTTCCCCCTCCTGTGGGGAGTAACAAACCTCTACCTGAGAACGGTCGGTAGAGGACCCGCACTAGACCTCCTACTAACCGGAAGAAACATAACAGCACAGGAAGCACTCAAAATAAACCTCGTGAAAACAGTTGTCCCAGACGAGAAAGTGATGGAAGAAGCGCTGAAACTCGCAGACCAAATAATAAGCAACATCCCACCCTTCGCAGCCAGAGCCATAAAAACAGTTCTGTACGAGGCCTACCGGGAAACCTCACCAAGAAAAGTCTTCGACATAGAAAACAGAAACGCATACGAGATACTGACACAAATAGACCTCAAATCGTGGCTCAAAGAATACCTCAGCAAAAAATAGCACACGAACAATGTACACTCATAGAAACCGTTTACCGGTTTTCACCCGCCCCAGCGGTGGGAAACCTTCCCTGATACTCCTGTTGTGTGGGGTTGGGGCTGGAGGAATCCCAGCCCCGGGTGAGGGTGGCCCTCACCTCCACGGTGAAATTCGGTTAGGGGAAAGTAAGGGGAAGAGAGAGGAGAGGTCTCTCAATCCCCTTGTTTCTTGCTTCTATGCCTCCTACCCAGTTCACTGCTATGCCCCTTGGTTGCCCCTTAGTGTGAATGTTAGTTCCTAACGTTGAGCATACCGTACTAT
>JAUQYY010000041.1 GCA_030587505.1 Candidatus Sigynarchaeota archaeon | reverse complement strand
GTATTTATTACTCGTGAGTCGTGCAAATCACGGTTAACTAGACCCAAAATGATGTCGCCCCTTTGCTTTGTTTTCACCGTTAGCCTTCTGAACATCTTTAAAACTGTTGCGGAGCCAAAGTCAATGATAGACGAACTGAGATTGCTGTACAGAACCATAATGGGAATGTCTGGAAAAGCCTTTTTAATTCGTTCTCTGGAACGGTCGATTTCGTACAAAATCCTATCCGAATCATTGGTAACTCTAACGACCCCGTCGAAACCACCAAGAGACTCTTGTAAATCAACATCTGAAACTATATCGAGATAGTAAATCCTACCCTCCTTCAAGCTCCCCTCTACGAGGGGAAGTGGTTCCTCGGAAAACCTATTTTTGATGTCGCCGAAAAGCAGGGAGAAAGGCAAACTCGTAAAGACACCTATGCATCCTCCCCCCTGTCTAATAAAATTTAGAGCCACAAAACCAATAAGGGTAAGCGTATACTCTAGGGTGAAAGAATCTGTTATGAACAGCATTGACGTACCCTCATCTAGGTCACCCAGGGCCTCGTCAATGAAATCCAGAGTTTTTCCCATCTTCATTTCTCTTCATCACTGATTTTTTTAATCATTCTCGCACTAATTATGACGAGAGAGGACGGTGGAGTTATTTTTTGAGTTTCAACTCGAACCTACACTTCTTATCCCCTTTGGCGATGCACTTCGTTTCCTCACAGGTCCAGTGTTCAGAGGTGAGTTCTTCAAGGATTCCTTGTAGAATACCTCCCTCTAAAACGCATACGGGGTAATCGGATTCTCCGTAGTTAGCCGCAAGAACAGAGAGACATTCTACCCTTATCCTGCCGGATTTAATGTTTCCCTCCAAGACCCTAAACTTACCCCAACCTGTAATTGAAAGGTAGTCCACAGCACTCTTGAAGAGTTCCTCATCGCTCGTCTGAAACCGACAGGACAACGATCTCGCGATTTGTGAGCCTACTGAACTACCCACCCTTTTAATTATTCTTGTGTACTCGCCTTTCCCAAGTTTTTCTTCGATCTCCATCAAAAGATGAACAAAGGTGCGCATCCCAGTGATGACATAATTCGTATCATACGCGATGACATCGCCCAATTCGATGTAGAAAAGGTTTTCTTTTAACTCCTCAAAAGAAGAGGGAAGGGAGGGAAGAGTGTAGAAATCATCCCCAGTGATTTCGTAGGCAGACTTTCCGTAGTATCTTTTTACACTGTTAGGGAAAGGAACCCTAGTTACGGATACGTATGGTTGCTTTTTGCCGCTGAATACGTCTATTCCAAATTCAAGCACATAGTCGGCGAGGTGGGTGAGCGAATAAACTACCTTCCGCTCGTGTAGTTCTCGATTCAAAATACCAAGAAAAAGGTCACCACTCCTCTTAACCCTTAGGATCAGCTTTCTGATCATCCTCAGAATAGAGCCCGGGTCAAAATCAACGGCCAAAGAGCTAATGTTCGCCTGCAAAATCAGGACGGGAACATCCGAAAAATCCTTTTTGATTTGGCTCTTTGCATTCAGTATCTCATACATTATTCTGTTGAGGTCATTTTCAACTGGTTTCACACAATCTGAGTGCTCAGATTCCTTATTAGTTGTGTCTTCCAGAACAACATCAAGGTAGTATAGTCTACCCTCCCCAACCGCTTTCTGAAGAGCGAGTCTCTTCTCGGGGGTGGTGAAGTGGAGTTGCCCCTCTAACGCCAGTGAGAACGGAAGATTTTCATGTATGAGAATACACGCCCCACCCCTCTCCAGAATGTTCAACGCTATTAAGTTACCAAGTCTCTGAGCGTCATACGTCGTTGCCGAATCTGCGGAAAACATCATCGGCAAACCATCGTAGAGGGTACCCAGCGTTTGATCCACAAACTCTATCCCGGTACTTCGAACCTTCAAAGCCACATCCCCAAAGGAAACTAATTGAAAAATTATTGGAAAGAGTGTTATAAATCTAATTCCGGTTCGTGTCACTCCAGGGCGGTCAACTCGAATTCGCAGTAATCGTCACCCTTCGCGATACACTTTGTTTCCTCACATGCCCATTCTTTTCCGGTGATTTCCTCCAGAATCCCCCTTAAACCGCTCTCGATCAAAACATCCACGGGTCTGCCTGATTTCCCCCACATTTCGGCTATGGAGGAGTGAATCCGAATTTTTACCCTGCCGGTTTTGAGGACCCCGTCAACCCCCAGCAATTTGCCGTAACCCCTGGCACCAATGTACCTAAGGGTTGAGAATAGCAGCCTATCCTCCTTCAATTTGAACTCCGACTCGACAACCCTAACGTTTCTAGCCCCGAACTCCTTTCCGACCTCTAAAAAGTATTTTCTATACTCCTCGTAATCAAGATTTTTCTCCAAAGCCTTCAGAAGATTCACCATAAACTGGACGGGAAGCACGAGGTGCTTGGTGCTTAGTATTGAAACCTCACCCTTCTGGTAGAAAACCTGGCCGTCTTCCAGCTCATCCAGGTAGAAGGAGATCGGAGAGAAGGTTTCAAACTTGTTGCCCGAAATATGATAGGCGATTTTTTTGTGCAGGATTCTCTTAACAACGCCAACTATCGGTGTTTTGGAAACCTGAAGGTAAGGATGCGGCGAATCACCCTTCATCTCTAAGCCGAACTCCACCGCGTAGCTTGAGACGTGCTTCAACGTGTTCGTTATCTCCGGCTCGTGAATATCCCTGTTAACCACCCCTATGAAAATATCCCCATTCTTCCTAATATTCGCAATCAGCTTCCTCAACATGTTCAGCACAGCTTTTGAGCCATAGTCAACTATAGAGGAGCTTATGTTATGATACAGGAAAACCACTCTGCTCTCAGGATATCTTTTCTTCAGATCGTCCATCGCTCGAACCGCCTCGTAGAGTAAGCGGTCTATGTCGTCCCCGACCAGCCTAACACCAGTAAGATTTTCGGTACTATAATCCAATTGCCCCCTACCAGACGCAAGGTCCAGATAGATCAAATGACCATCATCCAGTTTACTCATCAGGAAAGGGAATTTCCCAGGCAGAAAAGCGTGGTTAACCTTCCTCATAGCTAGAGGAAATGGCACATCCGTTTGAACAGTGACGCAGGACATTCCCTGTTCCAGCAGGTTAAACGTGACAAGTATGCTGAGCATCAGGGCATCGTTTAGTGTGGAAGAATCCGCGGTGAAAAGCAACACTTGTCCACCAGAGAGCCCACCCAAAGTGAAATCTATAAAGGGTATCCGGGTGTCTACTACCTCCAAATGGTCACCTTCCAACACATTTTCTGAGATTACAGACTAGAAAATAACATATGCGTGATATCCTTATTAAGCGTATTTTCCCAAGTTACCTGGAAGATTACCATAAATAGGGCAAACTTGAAGCTTCACAAACTAAAAGAGAAGCGTAATCCCGCAAGTGTATCAGGAGAAACAGAAACGGTTACCGTTCTCATAACGTGGATTTTGATAAGGAGTTAGGGTAGGCTAGAGAAACTGCTTAAATATTGATTCTTTTGCTTATGACGTTTCCCCCGTTGTCTTCGAAGGCCATCTGGAAACTCTGAACGCTTCTGTCGCGTAGCTCATAGTCTAATTCGACTTCCTTCCCCACCGGTAGCTCTCGAACCCCCAGCATGTAAGGGGCGGTTTCGAACAGTTCCTCCTTTATACCAACGACCTTTATAGTAACACCCTTCAGATTCTGCTTCGTGTTGTTTGTCACATGCACACGCAGCTTGTCAGCTTCCCTCTTCTCCGCGGAGACTTCCAGCGACTGTGGCAGTATCTTCCCCTTCAGAATATCCGTTGACTTTGATTCCTCAAACAAGCCTTCATAACCAGTCGGAGGTAGTATAATGTTTATGGGTATCTGGAACTTTATACTCTCACCAGTAATCTTTGTACACACGATATCGAGATACCAGTGGGAGTAAGCACCAAAGGTCTGGGACCAGTAGGTTCTCTCCGTGGGCTCCCAGAGGTAGTTGTAGCTGTGCTCGGCGTACTGAGGCACCCTAATAGAAAGATAACCGTGCGTGGGGTTCTTCTCCTCAACGGTGGTCAGAACCTCTGGAGGGTTCTTTTTAATGTGGACGCAAACCTTAGCGTACTTCGGACAGGAACACGTTATATTCGAGTCGTGGACCAGATTCACCGTTAGGAGCTTCAGTCCCTCAGTCTCGTAATTCAGCTTGATTACCTCGCCGGGAAGAATAGCGTCCTTCTCAATGTTGAAGCTCATCCCCTTAATGGACAGTGAAACAGGATTGGGTTCAAACTTCTGCTCGGATCTTATTTTTACTGGGTTCTCTGCAACGATTTTGAACTCTTCACCGTGCTTCTCCGGTTTCCCAACCGAAAGAGTCGCCCTAACAACGTAGTGCACGTTTTTACGGATGAGCGTGGGGACTGCCCTCCTGCTCACCGGGAGTTCACGCTCTCGAATGTACGTTCCGCTCTCAAGGAACCCCTCACAGAATATCTCGCTCGTGGAGAGGGGAAGTTCATTTCCACAGGGTAGGTTGGTTAGGAGGGTTACTCCACCCCACCAAACCTTCGTATCCTCGGCGAGGTCGAACTTTGTCACGGTTCTTATGGAAGAACCAGCCGCTGCAGAATCCTTTGCACGCAACTCTATCGACATTAGTAACTACCCTTAAAGAAGTGGATTAACTAAAACAAACACACATTCTAAGTCTCGGAATGAGCTCTGACCACGAGATCCGCGAACATCGACATATCCGCCAGCAGTGTTCGGATTTTCTCTTTCGCACTCTCGTCAAGCTCTTGGGTCTTCATTATCAAAACCGCTAGTATGAACTTGAACACGTGCAACGAAATCTCCTTGTCCCCATCCAATCCTCGACCGGTGAACTCCGCGGAATCAGACATAAAGAAGTTTTCCCTTAGATTGTTACACGCACTTATGAAATCTCTCAGGTCACCACGGAGCTGCAGCCCGGTGCTAACCCCCTGAACGTTATGAACAATCACGTTCCCCGCAGTGTCGCTGATAATGATTCTGGCGGGAATCTCACTCAGCTGCTTCTGAGCCGTCTCAACATGCTTCTCAAGAGACTTGTAACTCGCAACCAGTATGTCCCTAAATATTTCAGCGAGTCTCTCCTGCTCGTAGATGGAGGTAACATGATAAACCGGATTCCACTCAGCGAACAAATCTAAGAAGATGCTCTTAGCCTTCTCCAGATTCGTGTCGAGAAGCTCCTTCACATAGTCCTCCACGTCATACTTGTGGAAGAAAATGTGCACCACCGGCTTAATATTATTCTTCTTGAAAAGCTCCATTATGTCGGCGAAGTACTTCTTCGCCTCCTCAAAACTGTCAGGCTCATGAAGGTCAATAACCGGAATCAACACGTCGGTCTCCATGAACACCTTCGGATCACTCAGGTAGGATTCACGGTACTGCTCCTGACCTCCGAAATCGAATATCGAAACCTCCAGGCCAAGGAAAGGATGCCTCCGTATCTCATACATTATGGTCGGAGCCACACCCTTGGTCTCTTCCGGCTTCTTGCTGGCAAACGTAGTCAGATATATGCTCGTTTTTCCACATCCAGACAAACCAACCAGCGATATCTTCAATGTCTCTACCTCCGCACCAACTTAGAATCATAGTCATATTTAACGTTTATTATTCCTCTTTCTTACCCTCAATCTCCTCAACACTGAACTTCTTTGAGAGTATCGTCCCCCGCCTGTCAGAAATGGTCAGCAGGTACTCCTTATCGTCCTTAACCCGCGGATAGGCGAACTCTAGCTCCTCAAAGGGATACCAGGTCTCAATATCCGTCTCCCAAGCATTAGTCTCAAACAAGTCCTCCAAGTGAGCAATCCTAACCTTCACATCGTTAAGAGGCTTCCCGGAATTATTCGACAGCGTAAACCGAAGCATTGAACCGCTCTCGACAAACTGAGCACCAGAAACCTTGATCAGCTTCCGCAACGCACGCTCAACAATACCCTCCTTCACCTCAGCCTTCTCCTCAGCCAGGGGTATAGCTCCCCGCCGCTCAACAGGCTCCGGAACCCCAGCAGTAGTCGGAACATACTTCAAAACATAAGTGTGCCGCCGCTTCTCCGTGTACAGCTGCACCTTCTTCAGCCTCGCAAGGTTCAACACCCTCTTAAGACCGTTCCTGTCCAAAGGCTCCAGAACCAGGTAACCATTCTCCATAGCGTCCTCGAGAAGCTCATTCGCCACACCAGAACGAACCAAAATCGTAGAGTAACCCTCAGGAGAACCAACGCTACCAACCGAAATATCAGCCTTCTCAGACGTGAGATCCCGACAATAGTGACAACTGGTTGACCGGTACCTGTCAAGCTCCTTAACAGGCCAAGCCATAGTCTTATCCTCATCATAAACAATGTTAAACTTACCAGCCGCAATACCCATCTTACTAATCGAACTCAAAGGAATACCCTGCTCCACCTCGAAAAACTCCTTAAGCCCCTCATACGAAAAGGAATCCATACAAAACAGCCCAACCTTAAGAATCCTCGCCTTCATAAACAGGTGAAGCAAACCAAAAGGCTGCGACTGCATCTTCGCAACAGCATCAATATTACACGGCGTACCAACAAAAGCAATGGAACGATAACCCTTCTCAATAGCCTCCACAAGCGCCTCAATGGTCTGACTATGACTATAAACACTACCAGACGACTTTAGAAGCTCCTCAGAATCGGTAACCACCCTAGCGACAGGCTTCCAGGGCTCCTCCTCACTCCTCATAGTCACAACAGCAGCGTCAATCAAGCCCTTATCGAAGGCATACATCAAAAGCGAAGTGACAACTCCACCGTCCTGACCCTTCACCTTCTCCAACGCGGACTTGCCAATAAAAGCAGCGATGTAATCCCCCACAAGAGCCTTAACCGAAGTGATAGTACGCGGGCAGGCACGATAGCATACACCACACGCCGTGCATTTCCCAACAAGCTTCGGCACCTCATCCTCCATCACAAGGGCTTTCTCGGGACAGACCGATATGCAGGTGCCGCACGCAGTGCAGACACCGCTTCTGATAACCTCTTGGTTCAGTCGACCGAAGTTTTCGAGTTTTTTTACTTTCAGGAGTCTTTCGGGGAAGGTGTAGCTTACGTAGCCTTTTTCCTCCTCGTTCAACATTTTTTTCTCTCCTTTCGCGTGTTTTGGTGTGGTTGGGAAAATTGATGGAGTATAGATTTGTTGTGTATATAAATTCTTCTCTGTTCCAATATACGGGATAACTAATGGGTATTATGCTTTTCGCTGGGCCGTGTTGCCACGTGAAAAGCATCAAACATTAGAGTTTTCTTTGGCCGCAGCGTTTAATCGCTATCGTGAGAGTTGCGGGGAGAGAGTCAGTTAGAGTCTATCCCTCAGCTCTTTTGGCCGTAAATTCTTCACCCGCCTCCTCGAGTTCATTCAAGCTCCACGGAATTTTGACTGAGCCTTTCAGTTTTAACGGGTCGGGAAGAGAAATCAGCCTGATGGAATCATCCTCCGGAAGAACTAAGAATTTCGTGGCCTTGATCCCGGACCTTATCCCAGCCAGAAGCTTTAACCCCCTCGAACCCAGTCTTATGATTGTCATTTTACCTCAAAAAATGACTTATGCCTGAATATTAAAAGCAGTAAGAACATTTTTCCGCGTGTTTTTCTTTGCCTTCGATTCCAAGTATTCAGGATATAGGCTGCGGGGGTGGTGAGGCGGAGGGGGTTAGGTTCGCTTGGTTCCCTCCGGGAGGCGATTCAGAATCTGCCTGTACCGGAAGAGCTGCGCAAGGGCTTTTGCGCCCCTTTCGGGTGTTGGGTATACGGGTATTCCGTTTTCCTCGAGTTTTGCTATAGCCTCGTCTCCGAGGTTTACGAGTCTGTTAAACACAACAACCACGGGTTTGCCGTACTTCTTGTTGCATTCCACCAGCTCGTTTATGGGAGGGTCTATTGATGGAAAGTAGAGCTGGAAGAATATCAGGGAGTCTATGTTCTCATCCTCGAGCGCTAGTCTCACCGCTTCGGCTCTTCCCTCCGGAGAGGCGAAGGCGAGGTCAACAGGATTTGTTCTTATCGTGTAGGGAGGCAGAAGCTCCTCAAGCTTCCTAATTGTTTCCGGAGTGAAGGGAGGTACAGAGAGACCGTTCTGGGCGCAGACATCCGATATCACTATTCCCGCACCCGCCTGCACCGAGAGCACGGCAACCCTGTTGCCTCTGGGTGGTCGTTGCAGGGCCAGAATCTTGGCTGCGTCGAGAAGCTCTGTTGGGCTGTCCACCGGGATTACTCCGGCCTGTTTGAACATCGCGCTGTAGAGTGTGTAGTTCCCTGAGAGCGACCCTGTGTGGGATAGGGAGGCCTTGTCCACGTTTGTCTTCCCCACCTTGTAGACGACTACCGGTTTTCTCTCTACGACTTTTCTGGCCGCCTCCATGAAGCGTCTCGCGTCGTCGAGCCCCTCGATGTGTAGTGCTATAACGTCGGTTTCATCGTCGCAGAGTAGATAGTCGAGAATATCCGGGAAGTCGACGTTGGCTCTGTTTCCCAGGCTACCTATCTTGCTTATACCTATGTTCTCGTCGATGGCCATGTTTGAGAGTATGGAAGAGACTCCACCGCTCTGACAGAAGACGGCGATGTTTCCCTTCTTTAGGAGGCCGAAGAAGGGGTTGAAGGAGGCGTTTAGACCCTTGTGAAGGTTCGCGAAGCCTATGGTGTTGGGGCCGATTATCTTTATCCCCGCCCTGTTGGCTATCTCGGCAATCCTTCTCTGCAGCTCCGCGCCCTCCGGTCCCACCTCCTTGAAGAGCGCCGTTATTATGGAGGCACCCTTGACGTGCTTCTTGGCGCACTCCTCGAGCACGCCGGGAACAAGCTTAGCGGGAACGGCTATAACCGCCAGGTCAACGTTTTCAGGGATATCACTGACAGAGGGGTACACTCTCCTCCCATCAAACTCGGAGAGGTTGGGGTTGACGAGAAACACCCTACCACTATAGTTCAGCAAGCTCTGAACGGCGTAGAAGCCAAGTTTGGTTGAGTCCTGCGTAGCCCCAACAACGACAACCGAGTCAGCGTAGAAAAGCCCCCTAAACTCTGCCTCAACACTTTCACACATAAACAACACCTCACTCTCAAGGGAGAGGAAAAGCGAAACGGGTACACGGAAACAGTTACACAAATTCTGGTGTGAAAAAACAGTTTTCGACAGGCTTATTTTAATCTTTTCATAAACCACCCGATGCGAGGGAACACGGGTCCTTACATTTTCAGCCCTTTTAAATCAAAAGGGAAACCACACAAAACTCTAGCCTACCTTCGCGATGCTAACCACCTCACCGTAAACTAATCCCGTGGGCTCTTTTCTTTTATCCAAGAAGCCTTGACCGCACCTTCCCCAAGCTAGTCCACAGAAAGTTATTTTAACGAGCAGAGCCAATTAATCTTGCATGAGCGAGTGCTTGTTTTGTCGAATGGTTAGAGGAGAGGTGGAGTCGAGGAAGATCTACGAGGACGGCGACAACATTGCTGTTCTCGACATTAATCCGAGGATGCACGAGTGTCAGGTTCTGGTCATACCGAGGACGCACGTTGAGCAGTTCTACGAGCTGGACGATAAGGAACTCGCAAGCCTTTTCAGAGCAGTCAAGGAGGTGGCTTTGATGATAAGGAGGGCTTACAACCCGGATTTCGTTTCCCTCTTCAGCAGAGGCATGGGGGTCCCTCACGCTCACATAATTGTAAGCCCCGCCTGGAGAAACGACATCATACTCACGGGATTCATGCTGAACCGAATAAACATTCTCTTCAACGCGGCCGTCCCG
>JAUQYY010000029.1 GCA_030587505.1 Candidatus Sigynarchaeota archaeon | reverse complement strand
TCGCCCAGTGGTCAACTATCTTTCTTATGTGTGAAACGCTCAGATCAGCCAGAGTTTTGTCGTGCTGCGGAGTGTAGAGAACAACTTCGCAAACCCCCTGAGCTGGAGCCACCCTGTAAAACGCGTCCCCCTCAACGTCAGGCTCGCTGGGCTCAGGAACCAGCGACGGAAACTTGTTGGGTAGACTTAAAACATCCCAGTCGCCAGAAGGCACTTCAGGTGAGCCCGGGCAGAAGGGGCAACCCCTACTCGGCAGTAGGGGCCTATCCTTACGCTTTCCCGAGACTATGATCCATTCGCGAAGAACCGGGTTAAACCTTAGCTCACCCACCATATCACCTCAAGTGGCCAACACTTAATTAAAACCATTGTTGTGAACACGTAAAGAAGCGTGACATAGGCACTAGCATGTCAACTGTTTTTAACTCTTTAGAATTCAAAGGCACAATCCCCTGAAAAGGGGGGAGTAGAGTGAGGCTCATAGAGCACTCTTTAGATTCTCAATTCTAACCAGGCGTCGATGTCTTGGAAAACCTTTTCTTTCTCAACCTCGTTGAGGAGTTCGTGGTAGAACCCGTCGTAGATTTTTATTTGGAAGTCTTTCTGCTTGACCTTTTCGGCGAACTCCTTGCTGCCCTCGGGGTTCACTAGCTTGTCATCCCCGGCCACCAGAAGCAGGGTTGGCACCTGTAACTTTTCAGCGTCCTCCAAGAGCTTCTCCATGGTTGTGAAGAACTCCGTGGCAAACCTCGCAGTAATCGTTTTAAAAACAAGAGGGTCCTTGTCGTACTTCTCACAAACAGCCCTATCATGGGTTAACACGTAGGGGTCTATCTGGTTCGGTATCTCCTGGGTAGGATTACTCTCCGAAAGCTCCATAATAGCCTTCATCAGCTCTGGGTCCAGCTCCACAGCGAGTTTTAATCCGGGGGAGGAGAGAATCAGCCCATCGATTTTTTCGGGATGCTTCATGGCGTAGGCTATTGATATTGTTCCACCCAGACTGTGCCCCAAAAGAAAAAGCTTCTTACCCTTCTCTCTTTCTCTAACCAAATCAACGAAGGTGTCTAAATCGTCTATGTAATCATCAAAGGCGTCCACATATCCAAGAATCCCCTCAGAGAGGCCGTGCCCCCTGTGGTCGAGAGCGTAGAAGGCTATCCCCTCGTTGGCAAAGTGATCCGCCACGTGAGCGTACCTCCCAGAGTACTCAGCTAATCCGTGCACTCCAACGATTACCGCCCTGACCTCCTCGGGTCTCCAGAACTGGTAGTATATCTTCGTTCCGCCCTTTCCTTTAAAATTACCTTCTTCGTGTAATATTCTCATAGCTCACCAACTCCCAAAACAATTTTTGAAATGTTGAAATTAACATTTTAATTATAGCCGTTGTGACATAATAATTTATTCGGTGAAAACCTAATTCGAACCCTTTTATTCCAACCCAAGAAGGCGAACACAGCAACTCCACTTATGGAGATAGAAATTCCGAACAAGAGAAAAGAAGAGTTTGGGTAAAGGAGTAAGCGAGTTGGAATATTGCCGGAGATTCGGTGTCTTCTGTTCTCCTGTTAGAACTGAAACCGCTCTGTTAAGATGTTTGGATTGGAGACGTCCCGTACTTCTTGGCACATTCTATTAGTATGTCAATGTGTTCAAGGGGTATGTTTCTGCTGACGCCTCCTCCGACGGATAGTATGAATCCGCCTCCCGGGCCAAGTTTTTGTATTACCTCTTTGCAGGTTTCCTCGACGCGTTTGGGTGTCCCCCTGAGCATCACGTCCCGCGGGTGTATGTTGCCCATAAGAGTGTACTTTCCGTATGTTTCTTTTTTCGCCGTTTCTAGGTCTCCTATCTCTCCGCAGTGGAAAATGTTGATTCCCAGCTGAGCTATCTGGTCCAAGACGTGGGCCGCGTAGTTCTCATTGTGGTAAAGAAATATACTCACCTTACTCCTTATACTGTCGATGAACCTTTTGAGATAGGGAGTGAAGAACTCCTCGCACTGCTTTGCTCTGAGGAAACCGGTTGTGTGATCGCTCACAAGAACAAACATGGCGGAACCGCCGATGACATCAATGAGAGCGTTAAACCACTTCGTGCAGGACTTGACCATGATGTCCAGAAGCTTATGTGCGTATTCAGGGTTCTGGGCTATGAGTTTTAGGAAATTCGTGTAGCCCATGATTTCGCAGGCGAGCTCAACCGGGCCGAAGTCTCCAACACCGGTGCTCCCCCTGACCTCTTGTTGAATCTTGAGATACTCGAGATACTTGGGCATTAGGCCGTCGCTGTAGGGGTCGGGAATCTCCAAAGCGTCAATGTCCTCGGGGCTCTTCACCGCAACCTCCTTAACTCCTGGGATTTCGTCCTCGGGTTCGGAGAGAACACAGCCAAACCCCGAGGCGTGGGCGTACGGAACCCACACCGATGTTGCTATGAAGGCGTCGGGGAAGCGTTCCTTCATTTTCTCACCCGCTTCGATCTGCAGCATTGGATCGTCAAGAAGCTTCATTAGGGGTACGCCGTAGAGGTCGGCGAGAAAATCCCACTCAGGGAAAAGAATCACGGGGACCCACTCGGGCTCCTTAAAGCTCATGGTTACAAGAACACGCTCCAAAACAGATGACAACATTTATCCCACCAGCAGGTTTTTAACAATTTCCAGGGCCTTTATGGCGTCTTCGCAGTAAGCGTCGGCGCCAACCTCCTCGGCGAACTCTGGAGTCACCGGCCTGCCGCCTACAATGATTTTGACCTTGTCTCTTAGCCCCGCCTCCTTGAGTGCTTCAATCACTTCAGGGATACGCTCCATCGTGGTTGTCAGCAGGGCGCTCAGTCCAACAATATCCGCGTCTACCTCCTTAGCCTTCTTGACGAACTCCTCAGAGGGAACGTCTATACCAAGGTCGTAGACATCATACCCTTGGGAGGAAAGGAGGGCTGAAACAACGTTCTTGCCGAGGTCGTGGACATCGTCCTTAACGGTTCCTATAACGATGACTCCCTTCTTCTTTCCTTCTTCCTTTTTGATATGAGGGGTTAGCACGCTCATTCCTTCTTTGAAAGCCTCAGCAGCCATTATCATATCCGCAAGGAAGTATTCTCTGTTTTCAAACAGTTCTCCAACCTTCTGCAGACCTTTGGCAAGGCCCTCGGTTATCGCTTCGAGCGGGGGGATTCCGAGTTCCACAGCCTCTTCAGCTAGCTTCCTCGTTTCTTCAACATTCAGATTTACAACAGCATCAGCCAATTTTTTGAGCAGTTCTTCTCTCGACATATATAAACACCAACAGTCAGGTTCTTTGAAACATTTTTTGGACGGAATCGAGCTAGGAGATTCTTTTCGGATGCGACTTCACACTCAAATCTCATCCTATTTGTATATGAGGTTATTAATACACACAAGGAATAAATATTTCTCGTGTTCAACTTTCAGCACCACAAGCATGAAAACAAAACCAATCGCAAACACCAGCACCGAGATAAATGCTAATTCCAGTCAAGCCCCAACGAAGAATTTTGCAATCGACGGAAGCAACACCCTCGAATCATGGCTAATTTGTGATGAATAGAAGGTAACAGATTCTCACTCCTCAAAGGGGTATTTGCCATATTCAACTCCGGCCTCGAGCATAGCTACCACGTTCTGTGGAGGCGTGTCCGGCTGAATATTGTGCGACGGAGCAAAGATGTATCCTCCGTTTCTCCCAAGTATCCTTATCACCCTTTCGCACTCAGCCTTAATCTCTTCCGGACTGCCCTTCGGCAGGAGTCTCTGCACGTCGATTCCGCCGTCGAAGGTCAGCTTGTCTCCGTAGGATCTCTTAAGTGACTCGGGTTCCATGCCTCTGGCTAAGGGCTGTATAACCTGAAGCACATCCACGCCGAGATCGATGAGATGAGGTATCAGGGGCTCAATCGCTCCGCAGCAGTGCCACATTATTCTCGCGTCGGTGAACTGTTTTATGTGTTTTACCATCCGTTTGTGGTAGGGTTTCCATAACTCTTTGTACTGCTCTGGAGACACGAACGGAGCTTGCTGAGTGCCCATATCTTCGGCTATGTACGCGAAGTCTATGTATTCGCCCACCTCGGAGTAGAAGGATTCGATTATTCCCTCCTCAACGCTCAGAAGTGTGTCTGTGAAGTAGTGGAAAAGCTCCGGGTCTCTCTGCATGTCAAGCAGCATCTGGGTGAAGCCACGGATCCAGGCGTAGTTTTGGAATATTTGCTCAGCAAACGAGGCGAGCGCCACGATCACCCTTTCGCTGTTCTCCCTCATTCTGAGCACCCGCTTCTTAGCCTTGGCTGAGAAAACGGGATCCTCGGGGTCGGGCCATTCGAAGCTGTCTATGTCCTTGAAGGTGATTTTCCCCCCGAGAGGCGGGTCATAGACCTCCATGTAGTATCCTACGGGTTTAACCTTCAGCTTGAAGATAGTTTCCACAGTTCCGTCGGGGTTCATTTTGGGCTTCGGTATCGACATGTACAGGTACTGGAAGTCGACCCCGTACCGGTTCAGAATCCGCTCATCCACATTGATTACACAGTTCGCCGCGTTCAGATACGGTTTGGGAACGTCCTTGAGGCCGAGGTACTCTACGAGAGCCTTGTATCCGTAGTACTCCAGCTTATTGGGCCACCAGTCTGGCATCTCGTAGATTGATGTGTTCATTCCGCCGAAATCAACCGGAACCCTGTCGGGCTCTTCGTGGCTCAGAACCATTTCCACTCTCTCTCGAGGGGTAAGCTCGGCCAAACTATGAACCTCCCAAGAGTTCGTTAACCAAGGGAACAGCCTCAGCCGCGTTGGCAGCGTAGCCATCCGCACCCACAGCTTTTGCGAATTCACCATCCACGGCTGCGCCCCCGATTATGATTTTCACCGAGTCTCGCAGGTTTTCTTCAGTCAGGGCGTCTATGGTTTTCTTAATATTGTCTCTTGTTGTGCTCAGAAGCGCCGACATTCCCACTATGGCTGGCTTGTTTTCCTTCACGGCTTCGACAAATTTTTCTGGGGTGACGTCTGCGCCGAGGTCGATGACTTCGAAGCCACCGGACGTGAGCATCATACCAACTATGTTTTTTCCAATGTCGTGTATGTCTCCCTCAACGGTGCCGATCACAGCCGTCTTCATTTTTTCCTTCGCTTCTTTCTCGAAAAGGGGCTTCCACTTCTCCACGGCCTCAGAGATCTCCGTCCCTATCAGTATCAGCTCAGCCAGGTAGTATTCTCCCGACTCAAACTTTGATCCGACCTCTTCAAGCCCCGCCCTGACGCTCTCCACGAGTTTATCAACATCAATATCGGGGGTTTCTAAAATCTTATCTTTAAGGGTTTCGAGCTTTTCGGTATCGATTTTTATGATCGCTTCTTGAAGCTCTTGGTAGAGATCATCCATAGCCAATACCTTCTTACACTTTTTGGGTGGGAATTGGTATCATTAAAAATACGAGCCACTAAATATACCTTTACCGTATCTTTAAGTACGATGCCTCTCTTATTTCCACCGTCGCGTGGGAGATTAATCTCTCCCCCGTGGAGAATCAAAGATTTAAAGAAAACCACTCATTGAATATAATTGAAGGCGTTCTATTAGAAATGGTTGGTTGGAGGGTGACAAATGGAGAAACCAAATCTGCTTGTTACCTACGATATGCAGAACAGAAGAGAGGCTAAGGACGAGGTCTTATGGGTGCTAGGCAGGGTTGGGGAAGAACACCCCACGTTTATGAGGTCGGAGGCAAGGGGAATTTTCCTGATCCACACTTCACTCGACCCCAGAGAGGTAACCAGAAAGCTCACGCAGCTATGCAGAGAGGAGCCCGACAGTTTCTGGTACACGTATAATTACGTTCCAATCGACATCTGGTGTTCCTCAACGCTCGAAGAAATGGAAAAGGCGGTGAAGAGACTGGCGGAGGGTATCAAGGAGGATGAGAAGTGGAGGATGACGGTGAACAAACGGTTCTACGACCAGTACCACACCATAGAGATCATACAAGCTCTGGCAGAACACATAAGCTGGGGGAAGGTAGACCTGAAAAATCCACAGAAAATTGTACAGGTAGAAATCATAGGTGGAAAAGCAGGCATATCCCTACTGAAGCCCAGCGACATATTCTCTGTGAAAAAGGTAAAAAATGGGATTAATTAGTATTGTTTTGAACCTCCAAAGAAAGGCTGCTCACTCGTAATTCTCGTGGGAGTTACTCTCCTCTCAAAGAGAAAAAAGAGAGAGGTTCCTTAAAGGTTCCACCACCGTTTAAGATACACGTGTATAAGACTTTTCACGATTTAAATCTAGACAGCAGCGAGTTGGAAGACGTTACTGGAAATCAATCCAAGGAGATTCGGAGATACGTTGTTTTGAGTCTGAGGGAGAATTATATGCTTCGGCTTGAGAGCAGGTTTCCGTTGCAAATTAAAAAGAAGGGTTGGATTGAATTGGATCCATGTTATTTGTTTGTGTCTAGAAGCCGAATTTCTCAATGTCAAACCAGTCTGGATACCACTTGTAGTGGTCTAACGGGTACGCTTGTCTAATTCCTTTGTACGTTGCTTTTGCCATAATGACATTTCCGTGTCTGTCCTTGAATGTAACGGCTAGTTTCTTCTCTTCAAGCTTAGCCCAGAGTTCGAGTATTTTTTCTTTTTCTAGGCCTGTTTCTCTCTGCATGTCCTCTATGGTCATGTAAAGCCCCGGATTGCATCTGTAGTCCTCCGCAAGGATTTTGAGCATAATCTCCTCTGTTATCTCCTTACCCTTCCAAGGACCTTCGTCAAGACTTTGTATAGGTAGTTCCAGCTTGGGGTTCCAACGCAACCGGAAAGGCCAATCTAGATATTCTAGTGCACCCATCCTGTAAATGACTACCTTCTGTATCTCGTTCGTGCCGGCCACTATTTGACCAATCTTTGCCTCCCGGATTAGTCTTTCTGCCGGATAGAACCTGGTTAACCCATCTCCGCCCATAAGTTGTACAGCGTCTAGACCCACTTCCATAGCATAATCTGTACCTACCAGTTTTGCTATTGCTGACTCAACAGCTCCCTGACCCCCCGAGTCCATTAGGTATGCGGTGTAGAATGTCATTAGACGTGCTAGTTTCTGTTTTGTTATCATCTCAGCGATTTTGAATTGGTTGTTGAGAAGTCTGCTTATCTGTGTTCTGAACTGGACGCGCCTGTTGGTGTAATAGACCACGGTTTTGATAACATCTGAAAGCCCGCCTGTCACCGCAGCCGCACCGATCAGCCTCTCAAAATTTAAGGCCGTCATCATTATATTCCAACCAGCGCCGACCTCACCGATCCTGTTGAAGTCAGGTACTCTCACCTCATCAAATTCCAGATAGGAGTTAGGGAGATTGTCGAATCCTACAAGCGGGTTAACCTTTTCCAAGTGGAATCCAGGAGTACCTTTTTCCACAACAAATGCCGTCAAATGACCGTACCGTCTCCTAACTTCCGGGTCATCGCTTGTTCTCGCGTAAACTAGGTATCTTTCAGCGGGCCCCGCCGTCGTCGAGAATCTCTTTTTTCCATTAATAACCCACTCGTCACCCTCTTTCCTTGCCTCAGTCATCACCGAAGCAGCATCTGAACCAGCGAAAATTTCGGTAATACACACTGCACCCAGCTGTCCCTTCGCCATTTTGGTTAGCCATTCCTGTTTCTGTTCTTCCGTACCGTGGTTTAGTATCTGGTGAAGCCCGCCTATATAGCTAGTAACTATAATGTGTCCAACTGCGTACATTCTGTTCATTTGTTCACAAGCAATACAAGCTCCTGTAACTCCAAGTCCCAACCCACCGTACTCTTGGGGAATCCCTGCACCGAAATATCCTCTTTTTTTCGCCTCTTCTACTATCTCCATAGGAAACGTTCTCGTCCAAAAACACTCTTCGGCTTTAGGTATATTTTCAGTAGCAAACTGTTCTATTTCCTGCGCGAATTTTTTCTGCTCGTCTGTCCACCAAGGATAAAACTCCATTTTATTATCACCTCTTTTACAACCAAAGCCAATTAACGACCGTTCATAAGACTTTAGAATACAGAGATTTTTATTCCTTTTATAATTTTTTGGACGCTAAGTGACATTGCAAACTTGAAGTTTGCTTAGAAGAGCACTCTAGTCTTTCTAAGCTACGAATTTGTATATCCTTTCTATGCCGAAGACCTCTTCCATGGATAGTCTTAACTTCCTAGATTTATATTTTTTTAAGCGAAGCCACGAGACAATAGTAATTATCTGATTCCTTGTAAGATTTTTGGGTAAGTTCGCTTTCATTTAAAAAGTAAGATTAATGATTCGAATTTGTATTTAGTACTCTACGCCTTGTGGACTTCTGAATAGTTCTTTTGGAATCTTTAGGTTATTAGTGTCCAGTGAATAGTAACGTTCCATCTCGGTCATTCTCTTTTCAGAAAGTTTAACTCCATCTCTGTGGGCCCAGTACGTCTTGCCGTATATTCTCTGAATAGTTACCCCATCTTTTGCAACAATTACACCACCTTTTAAGGTGTATAATGCTTGGGAAAAAGCTTTTATTAAAGCCCCTGTCTCCTTTGCTGGATCTTGGGTTTCTGGATTGAAATTATAAATGGCGATGTCAGCGTCTGACCCAACGGAGAGGTTTCCTTTGTTCCGCAGACCTAGGGACCTCGCGGGACTCGCCCGGCTTATTATCGCTATCTCATACAGGGAGTATTCCCTATCGATTGTAGAAAGCGATGTTTCTGTTTCTAGTTTGACCTCGTCTCTGGCTTTTTTGCTTACGAGCCACGCTATCACTTGGGGGTAGTCTGTTGCGTGTCCCAGGTTGGGGTGGTCAACGGTTAGCTGGATCTGCCAAGGGTCTTTCACGCTGAGCGCGAGTTCTAAGCCAGTAGCCCACATCACACTACCTGTAGCATCCAGCTTGTATTCCACGGGTGCGGCCCCGAAGCTCGCCTCCATCTCGACTTGGTCTGTAAACACGTTCTTCTCGGCTGTGACCCGTGCTAGAAGGGGGTTGTCCGCGTAAACGCTTATCGTTTCGTGGGGCACCATTTGCCCTATGTCGGCTTCCACGTTCGGATGGGTGTTTATATACTTCGCTATCTCGTCTGCTTTGGATTCTATCGTTTCGGTTCCGCCGTAGCTGTGTAGCTGGGCGTGCGCAAGGTGCACCGTTCTCTGCTTCTTGTTGGGGGTTATTTCCTCTAGCGCTCGTAGGGTTTTGAGGGTTGTTTGGTAGTTTCCGGGTTTCCCCGCGTCGTTGGGGTGTATGTGAATCGGGTGGGGTAACCCAAGGGTCTCGTTTGCCGCTGCCAGTGTTTTCACAACGTCTAGGGGTGAGACTCCGAGGTGCCTTATGGGCTCTTCGATACCCCCCATTTCCTTTTTGAAGCTCCACACGTCGCTTCCTAGGGGGTTGACCAGTTTTACTCCGTAGGTTTTGGTTGATTCAAGGAGCCACGAGATAATGGTGGCTGCTTCCTCAGCGGAGTTCTTCTTCACAGCGGGCAGCAGGTACCAGTACGTGTCAAGGACAAGGAGACACGCGTAGTCTAGTAGGGGTATGTCTTGGAATTCCAGGTGGGCGTGTAGAGCCTTGGTCGGCGGCACCGCGGCTTCAACCACGAATGTGTAGCCCATTTTTGAGTACATTAACCCTGTTTCGGGGGCGGTTAAGAGAACCCTGCTTGATTCAGGGGAGTAGAGCATCCGAGCGAAATTAACGTGCTGGAAGGCTACGTGAGTGTGAATGTCTATCGCGCCCGGGAGGACCATCTTCCCCGTGGCGTCTATGATACGGGCTTTGCTTTCGTTCACCGATTCAACTATAATCCCGTTTTCTATGGCTATGTCCATGCGTTCGCCGTTCACGTTGTTTTCGGGGTCAAACACTAAACCGTTTTTGATGAGGAGTGTTTCACTCATCGGCATCCTTCCCAAGAAGCTTTTCGAGGAGCTTATCCGCGTCCAGCACTTCCTCCTTTGTGGTTTCTATGCTGGCTTTCAAAACGTAGCAGGAGTTGTTTCCGGTCACGTCCATATCGGGGTCTATTATCGAGTTCAACCATGGACCGTTGGGCATGAGCGCTAATCCCTTCTTCGTTTCGTCTGTTTCGTAGGCCTTCACAACAACGGACCCGAACTTGGTTGTCACCTTGACGTTGTCCCCGTTTTTTATAGCGAAGCGGTCCATGTCCTCCTTGTTGAGGAGAACAACAGCCGTCGAATCAGTGTAGCTTTTCGGACCAGGTTTTTCAACCATCATCATGTTTTGCTCGATCGACCTCGCGTTGCAGAGCTGAACCTCGAGTTTACCCATCAGTAGTCCTACCAAAGACATGGAAATCAGCCTCGAATCTAAATCTAGGTTAACAAAATAAGTACAGGTACATAAGCTTTATGAATAAAGATTCATAACGAACAGTTTAACGGCAGTATTTGAAAGTTAATTTTCTTTCTTTTTCTGGCTTCTGCTGGGCTTGTCCAAGGCTCCGCGGGTTCCTCTCCCGGGGAGCCACGCCTTCCCGTGCTCTTCGGGCTCCTCCGGCTCGCCCTAAGGCCTTCCGCGGCCTGGGGCGGGTGTTTTTGGTTTCAGTCAGCCGGGACAATCACCTCCCTTTCCCCCGCCGGAGGGGGCTTCGCCGGCGGGGGCGGTTTTTCCTGTGCGAGGACCAGCTGGAGTACCTGTGCGTGGATGGGGTTGCTCTCTGAGACTGTGTGGAGCAGCTCCGCCGCCGGGACTGTGGTGCCTGATGCCTCCGCCAGGATGCTCCGGAGGGAGCGGATGAGTGTCGCCAGGGAGTCTCTGAGGAGGATTAGGGCCGCGTGCTCGAGGGTGTGGGAGAGGCGCTCCGCCGCGTCCTCCGCCCTGAGCCTGTTGTCCCGGGTTCTCTCGAGCTGCCAGGCGTTGTAGAGGGCGAGGGCGATCGCCGCGAGGTAGAGGCGC
>JAUQYY010000010.1 GCA_030587505.1 Candidatus Sigynarchaeota archaeon | reverse complement strand
ATCGCGGAGAAACAGTATAGGGAGGTTATGGTCGTTGGCGGAAGTTGTTGACACTTTTGCTGAAGCCTTCAATCTGTGGATGAGTAGAATCCTAATAACGGCGAAGAACGAGAAGTGGGCCCGGACAGCTGCCAGCGTTTCAACCGGGTTCGCGACCTCAGCGATAGCTTGCCCCTGTGAGGCTGGAATAGACAAAGAGGTCGCCGCGAGCGAGACACCCGACGGGCGCCCCGGAGTAATCGTGATGTTCTGCGCCTCGAAAAAGAAGCTTGAAAGAGTACTAATAGACAGGATAGGGCAGTGCATACTCACTTGCCCCACCACCGCGGTTTTCGACGCTCTGGGAGAAGAGCCCGAACTAACCTACGACACCGGGAACAAGATGAAATACTTCGGAGACGGATTCCAGAAGAAGGGTGAAGTTGCGGGCAGAACGGTCTACCGCATACCCGTAATGGAAGGAGAGTTCATCATAGAGAAGGACTTCGGCGCCAAGAAGGGAGTAGCCGGAGGAAACTTCTTCATACTTGCCGAAACCGAGGAGCAGGGCCTGGCAGCCGCGGAATCCGCAGCCGAGGCGATACAAAAAATAGACAAGGTGATTCTACCCTTCCCCGGAGGAATATGCAGAAGCGGAAGCAAAGTCGGATCACTCAAGTACAAGTTCATGCAAGCGACAACCAACCAGAAGTACTGCCCCACACTGAAGGGCCAGATAGAGGACTCGGAATTGCCAGACGAGGTGAACAGCGTCTACGAGCTGGTAATCAACGGGCTGACACTAGACCTTGTGAAGCAGGCGATGGCCGCTGGGATAAAAACAGCCATAAACATGCCGGGAGTGAAAAAAATCACCGCGGGCAACTACGGAGGAGAACTCGGAAAACACTTCATATACCTGAAGGAACTCCTTTGAACTAAACGAGCTTCCCTTCCACAACTTTTTATATGTAAGACTTGTGTGGAACTGTCCAAACCTTTCTATAACATTCAAATAATTATTTTTTTAAAACTGTAACCATTTCATTTATAACATACTCATACAAGAAACATTAACAATAATACCCTATGCTTTTTGATTCTCAAGGAGTTTTATAGTAAAGTTTAAAACCCATAAAAATCTTCCGTTAGCCAGAACTATATGGTTACAGTGCGCAAGTTTATGGAGGATATTATAATGGCGAAACCTTCCGGATACCTAAAAGCAGACGAGGTCAAAACCCCTCTAGGCGCCTTCAAAAACCTAGAGGTAAAGATAGGAGAAGTCATAGTTGAAGAAGAAGAGTGGGAACCGATGGGACCAACCCCCATGCCCACACTCGCCCAGCTCAGATCATGGACCGTCGACAGACTCCTCAAGAGGTACAAACCCTACTACGCCCCCTTCTGCGATCGCTGCTGCCTATGCACATACGGTCACTGCGACCTAACAGCGGGAAAGCGTGGAGCATGCGGAATCGACATCGAAGCCGCCCAAGGGAAAATAGTTCTCCTGGCATGCACTATAGGCGCGTCAGCACACACCGGACACGCACGACACCTACTCCACGAGCTCATCCACAGGTACGGCCGAGACTACCCAATTGACTACGGCCCCGAGACAGAAATAGAGGCTCCAGTAGCCAGAAACGTAACCGGCATAAAGCCCGAAACACTGGGAGATATAGAAAGGATTCTGGACTACGCCGACACCCAGATAGTCCAGGGCGTGTCCTCCTGCCACACCGGGCAGGAGGGAAGCTACATAGACTTCGAAGCGAAGGCAATGCATGTTAGCCTAATGGATGCTTTGGGAATGGAGGCGGCCGACCTGGTGCAAATAGTGGCGCTAGGATTTCCAAAGGGCGAGTCGGATGTACCCCTAGTTGAGATAGGGTTGGGCTGCATAGACGTGACGAAGCCCATGATCCTCATTATAGGGCACAACGTTATGCCTAGTGTTGGCGTCATAGATTACCTGCGTGCACACAATCTCGAGGATGTTGTTGAAGTGGGTGGAATCTGCTGCTCTGCAATAGACTACACAAGATATGATCCCGGGTACAAAATAGTGGGCTCTATAGCACGACAGCTAACATTTGTGAGATCCGGAGTCCCTGATGTCGTGATGGTGGATGAGCAGTGCATAAGGGTAGACAACATCTACGAGGCGGCCAAGATCAAAGCCGCCTTCATAGCGACGAACGAGAAGAACTGCATGGGTCTGCCCGACAGAACCAACGACCCTGTGGAGGAGATAGTTGAAGACCTTGTGAAGTACGCTATGGCCGGAGAACCCAAAGGGGCGCTCATATTCGACTCCGATAAGGCTGGAGAGGTCGCCGTGAGAACGGCTCTGAAGCTGGCCCCCCTGAGGAAGAAATTCAAGAACATCCCTGACAAGAAGAAAGTCATTGAACTCGCCAAGAAGTGCGTCGAGTGCTACGACTGCGAGAGAGCCTGCCCCAACGACCTACCAACGACAGAAGCGGTGAGAGCAGCAGCCGAGGGAGACCTAAGCAAACTGGCAGACCTCTACGAGCCCTGCGTGGGTTGCGGAAGATGCTCCCAGGCCTGCAGAAGGGGAATACCCGTCAAGGAACTAATAGACAAGGCGGCTGAGAAGCAAATTAAGGAGGACAAGTATAAAATCAGAGTTGGACGTGGGCCTGTCAGGGATACCGAAATCAGAAATGTCGGCGCTCCCATCGTATTGGGTGAGATTCCCGGTATTATAGCCTATGTCGGCTGCGCGAACTACCCTGCAGGACCTAAAGAAGTAGCTCTTATGGCTGAGGAGTTCGTTAAGCGGAGATATATAGTAGTTGCTACCGGTTGCTCAGCTATGGATATTGCTAGATATAAGGACGATGAGGGTCTTACACTGTACGAAAAATATCCCGATGAGTTTGACGCTGGGGGGCTTCTAAACATCGGCTCTTGTGTATCCAACCCTCACATCACCGGCGCGGCAATAAAGATAGCTAGTATTTTCGCAAGAAGACCTCTTAGAGCAAACTTTGAGGAGATCGCCGACTACGTCCTCAACAGGGTAGGGGCATGTGGTGTAGCTTGGGGCGCCTACAGCCAGAAGGCTGCTTCTATAGCGACGGGAGTTAACATTTACGGGATTCCCGTAATTGTTGGTCCACACGGGTCCAAGTACCGGAGAATGTACCTGGGAAGACCCGACAAGGATGAGGACTGGTACGTATATAACGCTAGGACGGGAGAGAAGGTTTACGTCGGCCCATGTCCCGAGCACTTAATGGTTGCTGTTGAGACTATGGACGAGTGCATCGTTGAAACGGCAAAGCTCTGTATGAGGCCCAACGACACAACGAAGGGTAGGGCTATTAAGCTCAGCCACTGGATCGACCTGTACCGCAGGAAGTTCGGAAAGGACTTCCCAGACGATGTTCACAAGTTCGTAAGGGTTGAGGCCGACATCCCGCTGACATTCAAGGAGGACCTCGTAAGGGTGCTCAAGGACAGGAACTGGCAACCCACCGAGATACCTGATCCAACGCTCTACGAGAGATTTGTAAAAGCCAAAAAGTAATGGAGGAAAACATGATGGCTTCAAAGATTCCTACTCCTTGGCAGACTGCCAATTTTAGAGGACCGAAAACAGCAAGCGTTCTCGTGAGCGGAAAGGTAGCTGCTAAAATGATCAAAAAGAAGAAGAGATGTTTACTTATAGTTAGCGGTAACGCGAAAAGGGAACTAGACGGCAAATCTCTAATAGACTATGCGGTTGAAATCGGCAAAACGGGTGTTCATGTGGTTGCGACGGCCAACTCGCTCAAGTGGCTTAGAGAAGCGGGGTTTGAGGATGCTGTAGATATGCTCTTAGCCGACGTAACCAACAGGCTCAAAGACCCTGACTGGAAGGGACTAGACGGAAAAGGAAACTATGACTGTGTGATCTACCTTGGAGGAATATACTACATCCAAAGCCAATCCCTCTCAACGCTGAAACACCTCGCCCCCGACATCCTAACAATCAGTCTCGACAGAGAGTACCAACCCAACGCAAGCTTCAGCTTCAACAACATTAAGAAAGAAGAATGGAAAAAAGAGCTAGACGACCTCATAGCCGAGTTGAAAGCATAATTTGATGGTGAAAAATCAAGATTAAATGAAAAAGGAGGAGTAATTGAATGAGCATGTTTGAGGACATCCCTGTGGACGTCGGAGTAGTGTATGAAGGCGAGCGAATCCGCGGGAAAGAAATGCAGTTCGAGTTCGGTGGACCAAAAGTGGATGAAAAATTCGAGCTAGTGCTAGCGCGCGAGATGGACGAAATCGAAGACGAAAAAGTTACGGTAGAAGGACCAGACCTAAATGATCTCGAAGAGGGAAAATCCTACCCGTTCGGCATACTGGTAGAAGTTGCTGGCGAGCAGGTTGAAAGGGACCTAGAAGCTGTTCTCGAGAGGCGTGTGCACGAATTCATAAATTACGTTGAAGGATTCATGCACCTGAACCAGCGCTACGACATCTGGCTAAGGCTGAGCAAGGGCTCCTTTAAGAAGGGGTTCAACACCCTTGAACTCCTTGGCAGAGTCTTAGTGAGACTCTACAAGTCCGAGTTCCCCATTATAGAGAAAATACAAATCACCTTCTTCACAGACCCAGCCAAGGTCTCCGAATGGTACAAGAAGGCGCTAGAAATCTACGAGGCAAGAGATGCACGGGCCAGAGGATTGAGAGACGAGGATGTGGAAGAGTTCTACGGATGTGTACTATGTCAAAGCTTTGCGCCCAGCCACGTATGCATTATAACACCAGAAAGAATCTCCCTGTGCGGCGCCATTAACTGGTTTGATGCGAGGGCAGCTGCACGGGTAGACCCTAAAGGGCCAAACTTCCTAGTTCCGAAAGGCGAACTGCTCGATGAGATAAACGGAGAGTATTCAGGCGCAAACGAGGTAGCGAAGCAAAGGTCGCTCGGCGAGGTGGAACGAGTTTGGTTATACAGCATGTTCGGCTACCCGCACACAAGCTGCGGATGCTTCGAAGCCATAGCTTTCTACATACCCGAAGTGGACGGGATAGGAGTTGTGGACAGAGGCTACCAAGAAACAGCTGTCAACGGCTTAGCATTTTCCACGATGGCCAACCAAACAGGTGGAGGCAAACAGGTCGAAGGGTTCAACGGCATCGCAATAGAGTACATGCGAAGCAGGAGATTCCTACAGGCTGACGGCGGATGGAACAGAGTAGTATGGTTACCATCCTACATAAAAGAAAGAGTCTTAGACGCCATACCAGAAGAACTGAGAGACAAAATCGCAACCGAAAAAGACGTGAGCAACACAGCCGAACTAAAAGAATTCCTGAAAGAGAAGGGACACCCAGTAGTCGAAAGATGGCCAGAAGAAGTCGAAGAAGTGGTTGAAGAGGAAGAAATACCCGCAGAAGCCGCCTATGAGGGCGCCCCAGCAGAGTACACAATCCCACAGATAACCATGCCCGCAACAATGGCAACAGCCCCCGGAGGAGGACCCGTAGCACTACTCCAAGGAGTGCTCCAGTTACCCGGAGGAATCCCAGGAGCCGCAGGAGAAGGATATCAACTAGTGTTTAAAAACGTGAAAATCAAAGTCGAGAAACTAATAATCCGCAGAGAAGAAAAAAAGGCCAAAAAATGAAGGAATAACAAATGCCGACCGATGACGTAAAAAAACTAGGTAAAGAAATACTAGACATACTCGAAAAGTACGGCGAACTAGAATTCGAAGACGTCACCATCGAAGCAGAAGAACTCGTACTCAAAATAGCCGCGGGTGTAGCCGCCATGGCCCCACCCCCCATAAGAGCCATGGTCCCCGGAGCCATACCCACAGCAGCGCCCCCAGTGAAACCCTTCGAATTCATAGAAGAAGAGTTCAAGCCACCCATACAGGAGTACCCCGGCCAGATAGTGGAAGTACAGTTCGGCCAAACCAGAGCCGAGGGCGGCACCCGAAAAGAAATACGCAAAATCGGCGGAGAAAAAGTCCCACCCTTCTACAGGTTCGAGTACGACAACCCCAACAGGCCCCTAGTCACATTCGACGTCTTCGACATGAGAATGCATCTACCCAAACCAATCCGACAACACTTCGACGAAGTCATGGACGACCCCGCAGAATGGGCCAAAAAAGCCCTCAACGAATACGGCGCAGACCTAGTAACAGTCCACCTAATCAGCACAGACCCCTACATCAAAGACACCCCAGCAAAAGAAGCCGCAAAAACCATAGAAGAAGTACTCCAAGCCATACCCACACCCCTCCTCATAGGAGGCTCCGGAAACCCCGACAAAGACCCCGAAGTCCTCGAAGCAGCCGCAGCAGCAGCCGAAAACGAACGCCTCATGCTAAACTCCGCATCCGACAACCTCGACTGGAAACGAATCGTCGAAGCAGCCAAAAAATACAACCACAACGTCCTCTCATGGACCCAGCTAGACGTAAACAACCAAAAGAAAATGAACCAACTAATACTCGACGCCGGCCTACCAAAAGACCACATAGTCCAAGACGCAACAACAGCCGCCCTAGGCTACGGCTTCGAATACTCCTTCAGCATATACGAAAGAATCAGAATGGCAGCCCTAAAAGGCGAAGAAGACCTCCAAATGCCCCTATCATCCGGAACCACCAACGCCTGGGGAGCAAGAGAAGCCTACATGAGCGACAAAAAGAAAGGCGCAGAATGGGGCTCAATCAACTTCAGAGGACCCCTATGGGAAGCAATCACCGGACTCGGACTAGCACTAAACGGCTGCGACATCTTCATGATGCTACACCCCGCCAGCGTACAAATCTTCAAAACAGTCGTAGAGTACCTAACCTCCAAAAAGAAAGAAGAACCCCCACCACTCCTAAACTGGATCACAACAAAAATATAAGGTGAAAACAATGTCACGACTAAAACCACTAGACATATACAACCTCCTACCCAAAACCAACTGCAAAGAATGCGGCCAAGACACCTGCATGGCATTCACCTACCTCCTCATAAACCACGAAGCCGAACTAGAACAGTGCAAACCCATACTAGAACCAAAACACAAGAAAAACTACGAAAAACTCAAAGAAATGCTAACACCCCCAGTAAGACCCGTCAAATTCGGAGAAGGCGAACACGAAAAAACAATTGGCGGAGAAGAAGTAATGCGCCGCCACGAACTCACATGGTTCAACCCAACAGTCCTAGCCATAGCCGTCCACGACGAAATGAACGAAAACGAACTAACCCAACAAGTCGACCTCATCACCCACTGGAACACCTTCTACATCGGACAAAACCTCTACCTAGACGCAATAGCAATCAAATGCGCCTCCGGAAACCCCGACAAATTCGCAAAAGCAGTAAAAACAGTCATCGACTACACAGACTGGCCCATAATCCTATGCTCCACAGACCCACAATGCCTAAAAGCAGCCATAAAAGCAGCCAAAGGCAAAAAACCACTCCTATACGCAGCAACAAAAGACAACTGGAAAGAAATCGGAGAAATAGCAAGAACCGAAAAACTACCCCTAGTAGTATCAGCACCCGGAGACCTAAACCTACTAAAATCCCTAGCCAAATCACTCTTCGAAGCCGGAGTAGAACAAATAGCCCTCGACCCAGGCACCTACTGGGGAGAAGGACTACTCTCAGACACCATAAACAACTTCACAATGCTACGAAGAGCCGCAATAGAACAAGGCGACAAAACAGTAGGATGGCCCCTAATAGGAGTACCCGCAACAATCTGGATAGGAAAAGAAGACACACCCGAAGGAGAACAACTAGCAACCGCCTTCCAAGAAACCATACTAGCAGCCATACTAATAATGAGATACGCCGACCTCCTAATCATAAACTCAAAACAACTATGGACATTCCTACCACTCGTAATACTAAAACGCAACCTTTACACAGACCCAAGAATACACCCCGCAGTCGAACCCGAACTCATGGCAATCGGAAACCCCGACCAAAACAGCCCAGTAATGGTAACAACAAACTTCGCCCTAACAGCATACACAGTCAAATCAGACCTAGAACAAGCAAAAATAAACGCATGGCTTGTGATCCTCGACACTGAGGGCATTGGCGTTGAGTCTGCTGCTGCTGGTGGTCAGTTTAATGCGGGTAAGGTTGCTGATACTTTGCAGGAGTTTGGTGTTGGTGACAAGGTTGTTCACCGTGCTGTGATTATTCCGGGGATGGCTTCGCGGTTTAAGGGTGAGATTGAGGACTTGTCTGGCTGGGACGTGTATGTTGGTCCGCGGGATTCTGGTGCTATTGCCGATTTTCTGAGGGATAAGTACCGGGCGCCTACTGGTTTGGGCTATGTGGGTGATCCTGGTGGGGATAGTCCGGTGTTTTTGACTACGAATAATATTCAGTCTTACTACCTGGTTAAGAAGCCACTGTTGGATGCTGGTGCTTCTGCCTGGCTGCTTGTTGTCGATACTGGCGGTTTGGACCTGGAGTCTGCTGTGAGTGAGAAGAAGATTGACGGTGCTGCTGTTAAGAAGACGATGGATGAGAGTGGTGCGGGGGATCAGATTTCGAAGAAGGAGCTTATCGTCCCCCCGGCTCTGGAGCCGCTGAAGGGTGACATTGAGAGTGCTACGGGGTGGACGGTTAAGGTTGTTCCCCCGGACAAGATTCCCGAACTTGTGAAGT
>JAUQYY010000429.1 GCA_030587505.1 Candidatus Sigynarchaeota archaeon | reverse complement strand
CTTACCGTGAATAAAAACATAAAAACACAATTAGAGATTAAACAAAAAGGTTAACATAAAAAGTTCCCGAAAAGTAAAAAGCGAAGAAACCACCAAAAAATTACTAACCAAAACTCCACATTCCTATTTCCAAGGTCGGAGAGTGTAAATTTGCGTAAAAATCCTAGGAATCATACTGATTCTCCTCTTTATCGGAACACTGCTAACCGCGTTTCTACTAAGCCTCTATTAAACAGTGCAGAGAAACGAAACCTTATAAAAACAAACGCCAACGGTTCCCACACCGCAGTGCTCAGATTCGGGAACCTTTTACTATTCTTTAGGATTTTTCTCTTTCACTAAAACCTAAGGTTATCCAGGTGAAAAGACTGTTTACGGTTCTCGTAGGCATGAAATATTTTTTACTGTTCGAGGAACGGATTGAATCTTCTCAACCTTTTGAGAGCTTCGGTTTTTTCTTTTGCCTCGGTTTTCGCCTCGTCCACCACCCCTCTCAGGAAGTCTGTAGCTTCGTCCATCGCTTTTCTGTTCACTGGGTAAGGTACACCGTCCTTCCCCCCAAAGGTGAATGAGTACTTCACGGGGTCTCTCCAGCTCGGGGGTTTTCCGTATATCAGTCCGGATATCATCGCTAGAGCCTTTACTGTTGAAGGGCCTATTCCTCTGATGGATAGGAGTTCCTCGAAGTTTTTGGGTTGGGACTGGTAGGCTCTCATTAATGCGTTCCAGTTCACGGATCTCAGAAGGTTCAGGTGTTTGGGTGGGGTGGGTTCGCTTTCCGAAAGCCACTTATGAAGGGTTGCCTGGTTCAGGGGTTTGTCCGACAGTAATGCTTTCAGGTGTCTGGGGTTGTCGTTTACAAGGTCTGTGGAGATTCTTCTGCACTCTTCACTCTGCTTGGATGTCATGTCAAGGACGCAATTGTGGACGGTTTCTCCTACTATTGCTGTGTGGGGCTCCTCCACGAATGTTTTGAACCTTCCCGAGAGCCAGTGGTATCTTCGCGCCTTCCTCGCCTGCGGGTTCATGCCCTGCTGCACCACGCTCCATTCCCCGTTCTCAGTGATGAAAATGCAGTGGTGGTAGAGCTGGTAGCCCGCCTGTATTGCGGCGTTGTCAACCTTGGCGGACATGCGGCTCGCGTACCTTATCCGGTCAACCTTTGAGCCGGAGAGGTTGAAAGTCTCACCTATTCGGGGTATTTCGATTGGTGTTTTCCTCGAGGTCGCCCCCTTGCCTCCGGCTACAGCAACACCGTGTTCTTCGGGCTTAATGGCGAGTTTAAGGGCTGAGCAGGTTACCGTCGTGGTTCCGGAGCTGTGCCAGTCGAATCCAAGCACGCAGGACAATGCTTGGAAAAAGTAGGGGTCAGAGAGCCTCCCGATCAGCTCCTTTGTTCCGTACTCATCGACGATAATCGCAACTATGGCGTCCGCTAGCCTCACCATGCGGCTAAACAACCATCTCGGAGCCTTTCCTCCATGCAACGAAAGCTCGGCAACCCCTGTTCTGTGCACCCTTCTTCCTCCTTAAGGAATATTGAAACCCTGAGAATTTAAAACATTTTGGACAACAGCACAGAAATATAACACGCCAACAACTGTGGAATCGGGTAGAAGCGAGAAGTCTATTCTAATAAGCGATTCTTTCTTAAATTAAGAAAAAGAGGAGACGAGTAGAGTCGCGTGCAGCAGCGCCGGGCAGTTTATGGGGTACATCTTTGATTCAGTGGTTTTAGGAGAGCTTGTTAGAATTCTGCTATTGTGGTTACTGGCTTGATTTTGTTTTTCTTGGAGAAGATGTGGTAGAGTTCTACTACCTCCTTGTGGTTGACGCTTGTCTTTCTTCCGAAGAGGTACTGTTCCTGAATCTTGTTCAGGATCTTGTTGATGATGGGGTTGTTCTTCTCGACGTTTATGCCGTACTCTTTGAGTATGTAGATTATGCTCTCTCGCCCCGTTGTTTCGCCTATGACAATCTTGTCCTTCATCGAGCCTTCCTTTATTCCAACCTCTGCCGCCCTCACCTTCTCGTACAGGTTCACGTCTCTCAGCACTCCGTGGGCGTGAATCCCCGACTCGTGCCGGTAGATGTTCAGCCCCGTGATCGGCGTGTTCGGTGGCGGAGTTATCCCGGACACCTTTTCCACGAAGTAGGCCAGGTCGGCGAGCTTGCTCACATCGTATTTTCGTATGTTGAAGTGCTTATAGAGATTGTAGACAAGCTGTTCCAGTGAGGTGAAGCCGCCGCGCTCCCCTAGCCTGCACACGCTGGTGTCCAGCCACTTTGCCCCCGCCCTGAAGGCTTCCAGGGTGTTTCCAACGCCCATGCCCATGTCGTCGTGTCCGTGGAACTCAAGGTCAACCTTTATCTTCTTCGCGAGTTCTGAGATAATTCTGTACGTTTCGTGAGGGATGAGTTCTCCGAGAGTGTCGCAGTACCTTATTCTGTCCGCGCCGGCCTCGGTGACCGCGTTGGCGAAATTTATCAGGTACTCGGGCTCCGTGCCCACGCTCTTTTCAGCGTTGACCGACACGTAGAGTCCGTGGTCCTTAGCGTAGGACACCGCCTCACAGATGTTTTCGATTATTTGCTCCTTCGTCATCTTGAGCTTCTTCTCACGGTGCTGCTTCTCGGTCGCGATCGAAAGGGCCACGGCGCCGAAGTCCAGCTTGGTGTTAAGCGACTTCTCTAGGTCAACCTTTAAACCCCTGTGCCAGACCAGCAGCTTGTCCGCTAAGCCAATCTTGTTCAGCTCACGAATCAGAAAGTAGTCCTTCAGCACATACCCAGGCGAGAAAACCTCAATCTGGTCTACACCTATCGCATCCAGCTTCTTGGCTATCTCAACACACTCGTAAAGTGTGAAGTAAACTCCGGGCATCTGCCTGCCGTCTCTGAGGGTTGTGTCGCAAATGTATACTTCACGCATTTACTACACCCACGAATTTCGAGCAT
>JAUQYY010000130.1 GCA_030587505.1 Candidatus Sigynarchaeota archaeon | reverse complement strand
TTGAGGTTGGGGGTTATAGTGTAGAGGAGGGGAAGGTACGAGGTTGAGAAGGTTGTCATCGAATTTGCTAGCTGGTAGCGGATCACGAAGAGTTGGTAATCGTTCTCGTTCAGTGTCAGGTTCCACTGGAATATGAGTGAAGACCCGTCTGTGAAATTCGCACCCCCTGGAGGATAGAGTGGTTCAACGCCTGAGGAGTACAGGAACCGTTGGGGAGGGAGCCTCACCCGAAAGACTATTTGACTCATGTTAACGTCAGCTTTGAGGGTGTAGTAGAACTGGGTGAAGTAATTTGTGAGGGATACAACCTGGGGTGTGTCAAAATCAACTGTGAAATTGTACTCCCCGCCTGGTGGAAGGTCTGGTATGCTGAGGTGGATTATGGTTTTTGTGGATAGGGTTTCGGTTGTTACGCTGTAGAGCGGCCCTGTTTCGTTTTTAACCTGGAGGTTCGAAACACTGGTTAGGCTGAATGAAACGTTTAATTCCGTGATGCTCTGAGTGCCTGTGTTGTTCGCTGAGAAAAAGCAGTTAAAGTGGGAGGTGTCGTTATCGTACAGAACGATGGTGAACCTCACATCCACATACTTAAATGACGCTGGCGATTTGGCTACGAAAGAAGGGGTGTAATAAGTCTGGTAAATGGCGGGAGGGGAGAGAGCCTGGTTAGATAGGCGGGAAGAAGTGAAGGACAACAGGGAGAAGAAGAGTAAACCGAGTAGAAGGATTAAAACTAATGTTCTCGCGTTGAGTTGGACGCACAATCCACCTGAATTCTTGAGCATAGAAACACCGAAGAACATTGGAACACCAGACGTGGATGGAACTTTTTCTCTATTTATAAATGTAGGACGCAGGGTTACTTTAAGTTTTACCTTTCATGCATCGTTTAAATCCACGTGGATTAATCGAAAAAAAGCTGTAATGCTAATAAAAGGACGAAAGAAAAATAAACTAAGTTCTTTTCCTTCTCAAAAGGCAGACTACTCCGGCCGCCACCGCGACCGCAACGATTCCCCCAAACACGAAAGGCAGTAACCCCGTGGAGGTTTGGAGGTAGGGCAGGAGGAGAAGCAGGGATTGGAGAAGTTCACCCGTTCCTTCAGGGGGTGGTGGATTGTCCATGGAGAAGGCGGGGTCCAAGACCAGTGTGTAGGAGGAGTTGAAATATGGAACGGCGAGGAAGAGATTGAAGGCGGTTCCATTTGTTATGAAAGATGAGTTTAGGGGGATTAGGATCTCGTTTTTTGTTGCGTTGTTAAACCAGTAGAGTCCTCCTCGAGTGATGTTGTCGAGGTTGACTAAGGATATACTGCTAATGTTCGTGTTTGGACCGAGAGGAACAGGCTCAGTGTCGCTCATAGATGTTGAACTGTTGATCAGGGTTCCGTTAGCCAGTTGGAACAGGTGAGGCTCATCACTGGGTTTTACCGAGCTTTTAAGAGAAATTTCCAAGGCTAACATCCTGTGTGTGTAAGGATAATCTCCAGATTCTGGCTGCCAACTATAACCCCTGAGTTTAACGAAGGTTTTTACCGTTTTTTCACCGGGAACAGTGATATTAATGTATGGATAGTTTCCGCTGAGCGGAACAGTTTTGGTTGTTAGATAGAGGTGCAACTCAAAGACAATAACGGTCATCGGTTTGATTCCGATTATAGGTAGGATTACCAAATCGGAATTAAAACTGGGTTGGGATGACCAGACAAACTCGTCGAGACTCACGTTTTTGAGAATGTGGTCTCCCTTGTCGAACATGCCGTTCTGGTTGGTGTCGTTAAACTCGATGAGCTTGGGGTAGTATACTCCGAAGTGGATCTGTTGAGTGTGCGTGAATGAGAAGACTCCGGAGGGCAGAAAACTTCCGTCTGTGTTTAGCAGGCTCAGCATAATCATGTTTGAAGCGAGCCTTCCGTGGGTTTGATCGAACCAGGATGTTGACTCGCTTGAGGAGTTAATTTGATTTAGAGTAGTGTAGGCTGTTTGGCTCGGTGCGCTGAACAGCGGGGTGGCTGCGATGAGGGATACGAGCATCGCTGCGAAAATTATTGTGATGAGTTTTGGGTTTCGTTTCATTTTGTTTCGTTATTACTCTACCAGATTTTTTATTTAAGAATTTTTTATGAACAATTTAAACGGACGAAAAATGAAAACTTTAAAACATAGAAAAAGAGAAACGAAAGGAAAAGATGTTTTGGAAAAGTTTTTAAAGCGGTTTAATAAGTCTAAACCGAAATAAAAAAGCTAAAAACTGTTGTTCCCGACAAATAATCCAAAAAATTAGGAATGAATGTAAACCATATGATTACATAGCACCAGGGTTTACCTAGTCGTTAGTTTACGGGTTTGTTTTTGATAGTCTTTCGACGTTTCTTTCGATTCTTTCTATTCTTCTCTCCATCTCGGAGAGGTTCATCCAAATCATAAATAGTTTCTGCACTACGTGTTCCATGTTGAGTGCTAGTTGATTATAGAGTTCATCCAATGATTCTTCTAGATATTGGATTTCCAAAGTTTGGGATCCGGATTCATTCAAACGTTTTTCCCTCCTCTCAGATATTTGGCATGGTGTGTTCCGATTGTTTTCTCGGTGGTCTCTCCGGTAAGCCTGTCTGAGAACCGAGGTTTTAGGAGGTTTTCGATTTGGTCAAAGGTTTCTTTTTCCCAGGTCAATAAACTGTCTCTTATTTTGAATGCACAATTTAGGCAAACAGCTACCCAGGTTTTTTCATCAGTGTAAACCATTTCATCTGGAGATTTTTCCTCCAAACAGACACCACAGCTTATTCGGATTTTCCGATTCAAACTCGTTCACTTCTCCAATACCTGTTTCAAATTTTTATCGAAATTTGACTGGCAATGTTAAAAAAATAAGGGGAAAGGGTTGGAGTCCTGTCCCTCCTTTTTTATCTCCTTCGGATGTAGATCACAGCGGCGGCTAGCCCTACCAAAGTGATAGCGCCTATTGCGCCGAGGGTCACCATCTGAGTTTGCTGAGTTTGCTGAGTGGAGGAGATGTAACCTATGAGAAGCAGCGGAAGCAGGTTGAGCTGGGACTCCTGAGCTAGAGCCAGGTATGGGTCAAACTCTAGTGAATCGGCTCCGAAATTGTCGACACAGAGATACAGGTAGAGCCCGTCGTCGGTGCCGTTAACCTTGTATGATGCGGAAACAGTAACCGCTTGGTTTACGCTGCCGCTTCTGTAGGCGTAGTTGAGCCAGTTGAATACCGCGTGGATTGTTCCAACCGGCGTGACGATGTAGATTTCACTCTCATCGGGATTCAATTGTGCGATTACGCCTGCTGCGTTATCGGTGCTGTCAACGAGCGTGCCTCCGATGTTGAATAGGTGTGGGTCACAGCCTGACTCCGCTTCCTCGTCAAGCACTATGACTAGCGCGAGGGAATCTCCGGGGGGAGTTGACCATGGGAAGTTCTCGATTTTCATGTCTATTTTCACTTCGCTCTTGCCCGGAACAGTGGTGTCAATGTCACCCGTTGCGCTCGGCGGGAGGGTGATCACCGCGGAGTTGACGTATACGTGTAGGGTGATTGTCACTGTGAGAGAGCTTGTATGACTTCCCTCTATGCTGATGTTTAGTTCGTGTGCCGGGTCGAGGCTCGGCACGAAGGGTCCCCAGGTGAAGTCGTCCTTAAGACTTATTTCCTGTAGCACCGGTTCGTCGGGGTCGTATACGCCGTTGTCGTTGGTGTCATTGAACTCTATTAACATGGCCATGTTTAGGCCGAATGCCATGTTTCTTCCGTCGCAGGGAGTGAATCTGCCGAATCCGGTGAAGGGTACATCCAAGTCCAGGTCTATGACACCGGAGGTGAGTACGCCGTTGGTGGGGTTCCACTCTGGCATCTTTGCGGACAGATCTGCTGCTGTTGTCTGGGATGTGGTTAGGGCGGATAGTGTGGCTGTGGAGTTTGTTGGTGCCGTTAGTAGTGGTA
>JAUQYY010000374.1 GCA_030587505.1 Candidatus Sigynarchaeota archaeon | reverse complement strand
GCCTGTACCTTGAGGACATCAAGGACGGGAAAAGGTTCATCGAGGTTGCGAAAAGGGGATCGAAAATAAAGCCGCTCGTGGTTCTGAAGGGCGGAATCACAGAGGCGGGTTCCCGAGCCGCGGCTTCCCACACGGGGGCCATCTCGGGGCGGGAGGACGTGTTCGACGCCGCGGTTAAGCAGTGCGGACTAATAAGAGCACACAGCATAGAGGAACTCTTCGACTTCACCAAGGCCTTCGCTTTCCAGCCCCTACCAAAAGGGAACCGCATAGAGGTAGTCTCCAACTCCGGAACCCTAGCGGTGCTAGCCTCGGACACCTGTCAGAAACTGGGGTTGGAGGTGCCGAAACTCTCGGAAAGCGTGCAGGAGAGGATTCTCGAGAGGGCTCCCCCCTGGCTCCCCTCGGCTAAGGGACCCGTAGACATCGGACCCGCGGACTGGCTCTTTGACACGTGCATAGAAGAGGTTATGAAGGATCCAGACATTGACGGGGCGGTGGTTTGCATAGCCTTGTGGAGCGTAATGTACGACCGCGAAACCCTCATCACCGACGTGCTCAGAAAAATCATAGGCAAGTACGAGAAACCCATACTGGTAAACGCAACCGGCCACATTGGCCTAGAAGGGGAGGTTAAGAGCCTAGAAAGAGAGGGGCTGCCTGTGTACGAAACTCCCGAAAGAGCTGCGAAAGCTATGGCCACAATGTACCGATATCGAAAGATTAGGGAAAAATGGGTTCACAGTCTTCTTGAAGTCTAAAACTTTTGATTTGGTTATTATATTCCTTGGTTTTCTTTTAGATTTGTTTTTAGTCCTTTTTTTGAGGTTTCCTTCTTTTTAACGTAATATTTTTCTTATCTCTTTTGGAAGATTTTATTAGAAAGAATAACGGTTATTATAAATAAAAAGATTAGTATCAGAGTGCTTTTCGGAGGAACAAACCTTGGGAAAGGCTTTAACACTAATCAAGGTGATCATGATTCTGCTGAGCCTCGGCGTCTCCGCCCTGCCCATAGCGGCCGCCTACTCGGCAACACAGATACAGTACAACATTCTCCCCACACAGTTTCTGGTTCAGCCCGAAGTCCAGGACGGTGTCGTCACAACAAACTTCACCGTCTTTGTGTCAAACTATGGGCTCTTCGACATAAACAGCATACTCATCCTAACCGACGTTCTCAACGAGTCCTTCTCGTCCTACCAGACCGTAACACCCCGTCTCATAGGCATCCCGAGAAACACCTTCATGCCGATCACCCTAACCATGAGAGTCAACCTAACAGAACTCAACCAAACTGGACGCATAGAAGAGTTTCTAAACAACATATACTTCCTGGGCCGCGTCTATCTGTTCATCAGCTACGTGTACAACCTCATAGGGCTGGCAATCCCTCTAGTCACCTCGATAGGAACGATGAGTCCGATGTTCAACCTTACAGTCGGCCCCGCAGTACGAGACTACACGACCAATCAAACCGCAAACGTGACATTCGCCTTCGCCAACCTGATTAAAGGATACACCCTAACCGTTAACGCAACTCTGAGCAACACCACATGGAGTAAGAGTGTTATCCAGTGGTTTAATGTTCCCTCTCTTATGACATCCGGTGAACCCTTCATAGGCAACATTACCTTTAACAACTCCCCGAATATTATTACCGGAGGTTCAGGTTACACTTTGGTCTTAAGGTTTACCAGTCCGTTCGGGTACACCTTCACGAATACCAGTTATGTGGTTATTTAGGGAGGTCTTGAGTTATGGAACCGAAAACTAAAGCGGCGATTAAGGGATCGATATATTGCGTGGGGACTTTCCTCGTTTACTCGCTCATTCCAATCTTTGTCTACAACCTGATTTTTAGCCTGATTTTCGATGTTTTCGTTCTCTTCCAGTTCGCTCCGCCTGAGTACAGGAACCTGCTGACTCCGCCGATCTACGCCACCATAAACGTGAACTTCGGGGCGATGTTTCTCTACGGGGTTCCCATAGCGGTTTCAGCCTTCTTCGTCGGCTTCTATAAGGGTGACACAGTCGGACACGCTCTCGGCGGGTTGAGCAGGCAGATTTTCATAGGGGTCTGGCTTCTCTCCACGTTCGGGGCGAGCAGCTTTATTCCGTTTATCATGCAGCTTAGTATACCAACCTTCGTAATGACTCCCACGCCTCCGTACTTCAGCGTCAACTACCTTAAGTATATGGCTCCCGCTTTCCTCGACTTCAGGGGTATCCTCAATCTCGGAGCCACCGTGATATTTCTGACATCCCTCATCTACGTGGCGGAGCTTGGAGTAGGACTGAGCAACAAGGACTACTGGAGATATTGGTAGAAAACCATTCATGATAAGCTTCGAAAGGGCGTCGATACAGCGGTTTCCTTGAGCCTAACGGCAATTTTTTATTTTTCGAGTTTGAAGATGAAGATCGGAGGTATGCAGAAGTAAGCTATGGAGCAGTTCTCCCCGAGATACCTCTTGGCGATGCGTATGGCTTCGTCCAGGTTTTCAGCGTAGTCAAACCCCATTACCTCTAATGCCCTTCTACTCTTCGCACCCGCGACTATCACTCGCCCCGTGTTCTGAAGGCCCCGAACGCCCCAGTAGTAAGCCATGAGAGCGTGTGTTCCGTGGTACGCGTACCCGTTACGGTACTTTTCGGAGTAGTTCTTGTTGTTGAGATACTCCTCCTCCACATCTTTGAGCTTGAAAATGTCCGGCTTTTTGGTCAGCACCTCCTCGTAGAAGTCTATGTATGAGGGGTGCTGCTCGGGGTCGAACTCTTCGTAAGCCGGGTTTGAGACTATGATTACGCCGCCCTTTTTGAGTGGGGGTTTTCCGCTGTGCATGTTGTAAAGGTAGCCGAGAACCAGGCTGTGCAGGAGAAGCGGATTCATAACGGAACCGACACTGTATGGGGTGAAGTTCGGCACCCCAAAAATGATTACATCGTACTGCTTATCAACGGGGACGGTTAGCTGCTTCTCCACGAGCTTCAGTGTCTGCTCGTGAGCCTTCTCAATGTCCCCCGCGTAAACGCCGATCAGCCTGTAGTTCGCCCTGTACCTGTTCCTCACGTAAGTCTTGAGAAATCCCGGAACCCTCCTGATAGCGGAGAGAGTGAGCCTTCTCCACAGGGGAGCGTGATTGCTCCCACCCAGAGGTTTCCACAGCCTCTCAAACAAGCCGCTGTAAAAATCGTTGTTAAGAACCATTTCAACACTGAAAACCCTGATTTTGTCTCTTATCGCCCTACCCATGTCCCAGATGATCCTGTGCAGACCCGACACGCTCGGGTCCATGAGGGAACCTTCACTCAGAGCTTCGGGAGAGTGATGTGGAATAATGGTCTTGTAGCTCCCCAAGCCCACCACTATGGACTTCCAGCCCCCGTTCATGGGGGTGAAAGTTATGTTGAGGTATATTATTAGATCAGCCTCCGCAGCGAGCCTGTTTATCTCCACCTCGTACCCCTCTCTCGTTTTCCCCAGAACAGCGAGGTTTTCCCTGTCGTCGGCGTCGTGATTCACGATTCGATCCTCATACTCCTTGTACACCTTTTTCCCCAGAATATGGGCTAACTCCTCAGGCTTGCACTTCCTGTGCAGTCCGGTCGCGCAGATAAGGGTGATGTTCTCCCTCTTAACACCAATCTCCCTCAGCTTTTCCAGAACAACCTCGGCGGCCTTAGCTCTGACATCATCCTTCATCTGCGGCAGGGGCACGCTCACATCGTCAAAACAGACGGCAACCCGTGAGTCCTTATCGACAAGCTCCTCCAATCTCTTTGAGCCGATAGGGTTCTCAACCGCTTCTCTTATGGCAGCCCTTTCATCCTTCAGGGGTGGTAAGGGTTCTGGAGCGTAAAAGATCCTTGTTTCCTCCGGGAAATCGTAAATTAGAACGTCGTCGCCATAGAAAATAACCTCTTTCAACTCAAAACAACTCCCTTCTAGACTCTTCTCTTCTTTCCTGTGAAAACGGGTTAAAATTATTTTCGTCGGCGATAAGGATTCCCCGAACAAGCCTCCGAATTTCGAAACCCTTTAAAAACACAGGGATAAAGGCAT
>JAUQYY010000369.1 GCA_030587505.1 Candidatus Sigynarchaeota archaeon | reverse complement strand
CTATTTTGAATTTTTCAACAATATCAATGAACAAGTCCATCTTATCTGACGCCAACAATTCTTCCGCGAACTCTTCTTTTATTCTGTACTTTTCTGCGAGACGTTTCTGAACAACCCAAGGATACTCTGGAAGCTTCTTTTTAATCGCCTCAATTCTTTCTTTTTCTATCACTAGTGGCGGCGTGTCCGTGTCAGGGTATAGGCGTGCTCCGCCATGTAGTTCTCTTATGAACTCACTATTACCATTTTCCAGCGCCCTTCGGGTCTCCCTCAGCACGCCTCTCAAAGCGTCCCTGGCCCTGTCCACAACGATCTCTAACGCCCTTTCCGCCTTATTTTCCTCCCCCACAACAATTACATACGAATCCTTTTCTCCCAGATTGAGAAGACTGCGCAGCTTAGAGTCCTCCTCCGCGGTAAAATTGTACTTGTCAAGTTTCTCATCGGAGTGAATAATACCCTTCAGACCAGCGATGGCAACAACTCTCTCAGCGATCTCCTTTCCGAAACTCTTTCCCGGCTGTACCTCTTTACCCAGCAACCCAGCGTATTTCGGAAGTCTTACAGCCATAACCCTTTCTCTCTTTTTTCTGTTTTTGATAATGTTGCACCTGGTGGACGCAAAAATCTCGGAAACATCGTGAAAATCATACGAGAAATCAGCTTCACTCAGCCCGCGATCGAGCAACTCTTTTTTAATCTCCAACAGTCTAATCTGTCTTATCGCCTCGTTTTCGGCTAGTCGGGGGATCCATTCTAATTTTTGAACACCCTTGATTTCTACGCGTTCGCCTCCCTCTATGCTTACATTTATGTCTTGTCTTATGGTTCCAAGCCCCCTCTTAACCTTTCCCGTCGCCCTGAGAAGCATCCCTATCCTATGAGCGGTTTTCAGAATCTCTTCAGGGTTTTCCATTTCGGGCAGAGTGACAATCTCCACCAAGGGAATTCCCAGTCGGTCGACCCGATAATAGACCGTGTTTTTCTCTTCCCTAATTTTCCGAGCGGCATCCTCCTCTATGCAAATCGTTGCAACGCCAATCTTCTTACCATTAATGGGAATGTAACCGTCTGTTCCAATAATCAGCGTACGTTGAAAGCCGCACGGCACTGACCCGTCAAGATAGTTTTTCCGTAAGACATGTAACTCGTCTATAATCTTCCCATTAAAAAGGAGGGCGATCTCAATCCCTATATCTATCGCTTCTTGAGAGATATCAAAGGGAGGAGTTTGACGCCTGCAGGCGGCCTACCTGCAAGTTTCATCTATCTCATAGGTACAGTTAACGTCGTTGAAGCCCTCATACACAATAGTACGCCCCTTTTCATACTCAACCAGCATTGCCTTATCATACTCACCCATCTCACCTAAAACGGGTCTAAAGTACCTTTTAACCAGAAATTCCGGTTCATCGGTCTTTAGAGTAGGCGGACAGAAACAAAAAAGCTTACGGCTTGTTAAAAGCTCTTGGTGAATTTCGACACCGGCCTTGAATCCCAGCTTGCTATAGTCCAGCCTCAAAAGAGCCACCTCCAATTCTTTCAAGATTTAGAATCTTCGCCAAACAGTAGCTAATAAAGAAATAATACAGTTTTCTTCATAAGAGTGTCTCTTTTCTAAAAACTTTGCCCTTAAGGCTAACAAAAAATCAAAGTATTTATAATTATTTCATCACTAGTCAGAATTGTGGACACACTCGAAGTTTAGGAAGTGAAAAATCCTTTGGAAACCGCTGCCGCCGAGATTCAGGAAAAAACAGCATGCAAGGAGATAATAGAACACGTGCTAAGCCACAGAGAAGACAGTATAGAGATAAACAAACTGAAGATGAAAATTTGCCAAAAGTACCGTCTCAGCAAGGTTCCCAGCAACTCGGAAATTCTGAGCCACGCCTCTGAGCAAGAGAAACAGTATCTCCTACCACTCCTAAGAAAAAAGAAAACACGAACAATCTCAGGCATCGCAATAGTAGCGGTGATGTCCAAACCAGCTCCATGCCCTGGTACCTGCATCTACTGCCCCGGTGGTACCATCGCGCCCAAGTCCTACTCGGGACACGAACCAGCAGCCATGAGGGCTATTCAAAACGATTTCGACCCTTACTCGCAGGTTAAATCGAGGCTTAAACAGTTAAAGGCGATCGGCCACAGAATCGACGGAGGTAAAATAAAACTCGTAATAATGGGGGGAACCTTTCTCTCGCTTCCCCAAGACTATCAGCACTACTTTGTGCGCAGATGCCTCGAGGCTTTAACCAACACTCCAGCAAATACTCTGGACGAAGCAAAAAAGAACGCAGAACACTCCAGCATAAGGAACATAGGAATAACCTTCGAAACACGCCCCGATTACTGCAGAGAAAAACACGTCGATAGTATGCTTTACATGGGAGGCACAAAAGTTGAAATCGGCGTCCAAACCGTCTACGATGATATTTACAAACTTGTGAGTAGAGGCCACACCGTGGAAGACGTGGTGGAAGCCTTCAGAATAGCAAAGGATTCCGGCCTCAAGATCACAGCACACTTAATGCCCAACCTTCCAGGATCGGATTACCACAAGGATTTAGAAATGTTCAAAACAGTCTTTAACGATCCGAGGTTTAAGCCGGATAGTCTCAAGATCTATCCCTGTCTAGTGCTCAAAGACACACCCCTCTACGAGTTATACCTCAAAGGTGAGTACACGCCTTACCCCCTTAGAGACATTATCAAACTCATTGCAGAAGTTAAGTGTATAATCCCAAAATGGATTCGTATTCAACGCATTCAGCGAGATATACCCTCAAGACTAATCGTGGCGGGGGTGAAAAACGGGAATCTAAGAGAATTAGTAGCAGAAGAATTGAGGAGAAAGGGAAAGAGTTGCCAATGCATAAGGTGTAGAGAAGTGGGGCACAGAATGCGGAAGAAACAGAGCCTTTTGGAGGAGAGTGAAATATTACTACACATAGAGAAGTATCATGCCTCAGAGGGGGAGGAGATTTTCATCTCCTACGAAAACAAGGAGAGAAGTATTCTGGTGGGATTTTTAAGACTACGCCGGCCCTCAGAGCTGGCGCATAGACCTGAAATTCGAAGCTGTGAATCGATGATTGTTAGAGAGCTACGTGTTTACGGTCCACTTGTCCCCCTCCACGAAAAGCCAAAGGACGCGTGGCAACACCGAGGATACGGCAAAAGACTACTCGCTATAGCCGAAAGAATAGCAAAAGAGGAATACGAAGCTAAAAAGCTCCTGGTTCTCTCTGGCCTCGGGGTGAAAGAGTACTACTATAAGTTGGGGTATAAACCCGATGGTGTTTACGTTTCAAAAAGATTGTAGATGAGGTTAGGGTCTCACCCCTTTTTTCTGGAACGCAAGCAGTGTTGCTGGTGTCCACTGGGTTTCTTCAACTTTTTTACAAGAGGTTTAAGTTAAGAGAAGGGTATTGCCGCTTCAAGTAGCGCTTCGGAGATTTGTCAGTTAGTACCCGTTCTCACTTTAGCTCTGATACTTTTTTTGCAATGTCTTTAACTAGGTCGCTCGCGTTTCCCGGATCGATTATACTCGCGGTGGCGGATGGAACATCTATTCCTGCGGCAACACCAATCTGTTCCTTACTGGGAACATAGACGTAGGGAATTTTCTTCTCCTCACAAAGCAGTGGCACGTGTGCCACAACTTCCGGAGGATCGACGTCCTCCGCTATAATAACTAGTTTAGCCTCATTGCGTTCTATGGTCTTCGTTGTCTCATTTGTGCCCTTTTTAATCTTACCGGTGTCACGCGCAATCTCTAATGCCTGTAGAGATTTTTTAGCGAGTTCTTCTGGGACCTGAAATCTTACATAAAAGGGCTTCGACACGAGTCATTCCTCCTTCAGGCAGCGCCCTCATCATTTTTGGCTTGCTACCTTTAATATTTCAACAATCATTATTGGTGGGAAATAAGTTGATAGATTTTGCTTATGAAATTTTTGGTATCCTACCCCTCCGCTCAACAAGCCGTCTTATAGATGATAATTGGGTTTATTCCTGCACTTTTTCAGCCGCTGTTAAGGGGGAATATGGTAAAACGGTAGCTTTTCATTCACGCCTTTTTGTCAGTCACAAATTTAAGTACTTGGTCTAATGCGATTTTGAACCATTCGGTATAATTTTCTGGATGTTTTATTACGTCTTCCTTTACATCATCCATTTTTACCCATTTGAAGTCTTCTGCCTCATCCGGATTGACTTTGATTTCTCCCTCGTAGTTTCCAATGAAAACGTGGTCAAATTCGTACTCTGTGAGATCGTTGTCAAGTTTGGTTTTATACACGAAGTGGAAGGCTTTTTGCAAATCGCAGTCAAAGCCCATCTCTTCTTGTAGCCTTCTGTGAGCAGCCTGCTCTAGGCTTTCTCCGGGCCTCGGATGACTGCAACACGCATTCGACCACAGGCCACCAGAATGATATTTGCTTTTCGCCCTTTTCTGAAGAAGCATCTCCCCCTCTGAGTTGAAGATAAAGATGGAAAAGGCGCGGTGTAACTTGCCGTCCCTATGGGCCTTCAATTTTTCTTCAGCACCTATTTCGGTGTCGTTCTCGTCTACGAGAATTACCATATCACTCATATTAATCGCCTCTTTTTCAAGCGGATATCAGTTTTCAGCGTTTCCTCTCTAAACTACTCCCATTTTATATAAAAATGTGTGGCAGGCACCGGCGCATTGACTTCAGAGAGAGGAATCACAAAAGCTATCTAAGGACTTTTTATCGTCGTCCCACTCCGTTCTAGACCCGAAAGACTAACGGGATTACGCGGTTATCAGGGTTCCCAATTCTTTGTTTCCGAGAAGGGAATTGAGGACATAACCTTCTTTTTTAGCGTTTATTATTTCTACACAGATTCCTTCTCTGAGTAACGGTAGTATCTCTAATATTTTGCGTTGCATCCCACCAGTTACATCAACAGCACTCGAACCCGAAACAGTTCTTAGGATTTTTTCAATGTTATCAAGCGTTATCAAGGGGATTAATTTGGCATTCTTGTTTGTACCGGGGTCAGAGTCGAACACTCCGTCCACGTTGGTGCCGAAAATCACACGTCGTGATTTTAGTCTCTGTGCTAGGAAGGTT
>JAUQYY010000364.1 GCA_030587505.1 Candidatus Sigynarchaeota archaeon | reverse complement strand
GGCCAAATGTTTTTTTCACGAATATACTCTATGAATTTCCATAGGGTTGTGTTTGCCATTTTTGCTCCTTCTTCTATGCTTAGTAGTCCTTTTTGGTATTTTTCTGCTGCTTTTTCTAGCCTGTGAACCGTAATTTGTGATAGAATCCATTTTCTGATTAGTGTTGCTTTGTCGATATTTTCTTCCCGGGCTATTTCTTCCAAAATTTTTGCGTCCTCTTCTCCTAGCCTTGTCGAAACCAACCTACTTTTCTTCATTTTTTTCACCAATTCTTTCAAGCATGAATGTGATACGTTCTGGAGTTGTACCTCCAACTGTTAGGAGACGGTTTAATGCATCTAATAGTTCTCTTTTGCTGATAAATTTCTTGAAATAAGCGTCTAGAAACATGAGATCTGTTTGTACAACTTTTGCGTTGCGTTTAAACATCTTTTTTGTACGCTACTCTATCAGAGGTGACGGCTATGGCATTCTTCTCCACAGATAGAGTGTAGGTGCCTGCTTCTCCTTCTCCAACAAAATAACCAATATCTTTTGATATATCTACAACTACTTCCAATATTTTTTGTTTTTTAGTGTATTCCGGTAGAAAAGCTTCAGGGTTTCTCTTCTCCATACCCTTAACTATTGCTTCCTTGTAAACCTTTTTATCGATAATGTTATGTGTTGGTAGTAAGGTTTTTATGGATAATTTCTTTATTGTAAGATATGTAAGAATAATCTTACAAATTTGGTGAGATGATGTCGAAGGGAACTTGCTCAAAAATGAGAATCGTGTATGGTGTTGTGACTGTTAGCGATAAGGGTCAGATTGCAATCCCCGTGGATTTGAGGAAGGACCTGGACATAAGGCAGGGCGATAAGCTCATGGTTCTCAAAAGAAAAGATGACGCTGGATTCACGCTGTTAAAGCTTGACATGATGGATGAATTAATGCACAACATTCAAGGAGATGATGAGTTTTTCCGAAAAGTGAAGCGGGGTGATAAGAGTGCCCAAGTGTAAGGACTGTAAGTTTTTCGAGCCGATTGACGAAACAAAGGGAAACTGCTTCGGGCACGAAGTCCCGGCAGATATGGACGCGGAGAAATGCCCAGCAAAGGCTTTTCAACCAAAATAGATGACCAAAAAGTAATGTGTACACAGATTTGATCGTGCAGCTAGGTAACCCGGGTTGAGGTTTGAGGATGAATAGGGAATCGATTCGAAAGAGAATGAGGGAAGTGCTCAGAAAAGTGGATGATCCACTGGAGTTCACAAGAGGTTTCCAGGGACTCCTCAAATCTTTTGTGGACGAGGAGGCTACCAGGAATTACCGTAGAATTATTCCTGATGCGAGGAAATTTTATGGGGTACCTATGCCCGTATTGGGTGTGATGGCTTCAGAGGTAGGAAAATTCATACGGAATGAGCCCACAAAAGCGCGAGGCTTGCTGAACGTTATTTGGAGCGAAGGTTCTTTCGAGGCAAAGCAGATAGCGGGGAAGAGTCTTGAGAGGTTCGGTCCAGAGAACCCGAAGGCTTGTTTGGATTTCGTGTCTTCGGTGCTTCCGGATCTCGATAACTGGTCGGTCTGTGATAACCTTGCCATGTTTGGAGTAGAACCAATAGTGTATTCCAAACCTGAACTCGTTTTGCCGCTTACAGAAGGCTGGATTAGGAGTGAAGACAAGTGGGTCAGGCGTTTTGGAGTTGTTACTCTGCGAGGGTATAAAAGAGTTAAAACCACGGACAGGGTCTTCAGGATTCTTGACACGGTTATGGAGGATGATGATAAAGACGTAAAGAAAGCTGTTTCGTGGGTTTTGAGGGAGATAACAAAGGGGAATCCTAGCGAAGTGGCAGAGTTCCTTTATAGATGGGCGAAAGTGAATCCGAGCAGGGGGACGAAGTGGATTATAAGGGATGGGATGAGAAAGTTGCCCGGGGAGGTGCAAACCGAGATTTTAAGGTTAATCGGTGAATAGGATGGTCAACGAGATTCGAGTGAAATCGATTCTTAACAAGCACAAAAAGCGGGACGACTGGTTTCTGGATGATTATTCGATAAATCCCTACCAAGGCTGCTCTTTTAACTGTGTTTACTGCTATACGCGTGGGAGCAAGTACGGAACCCACCTGGCGAAGACGCTGTCTGTGAAGGTGAACGCCCCGGAGCTTTTGGAAAAGCAGCTCATTAGAAGGGCGAGGAAGGGAGAACACGGGATTATATGTATTGCTTCGCAGGAGGCGTATCTCCCCATTGAAAAGAAATTGAGGATGACGAGGAAGCTGCTCGGAATAATTTTGAGGTACCGGTTTCCCGTTCACGTTGGAACCAAATCGACACTGGTCGTGAGGGACCTAGACATACTGAGGGAGATTGACAGAAACGCGATTCTACCCGAGGACTTAAAACACAATTTAAAGCGTGGGGTGATTATCTCGTTTTCCTTCTCAACCTTGGATGAGAAGCTGGCAAAAATCTTTGAGCCGGAGGCTCCAAAACCAAGAGAAAGGCTGGAAACAATGAGGAAGTGTAAGGAGGAGGGATTTCTGGTCGGAGCCAACTTTATCCCAGTCCTACCCTTCCTCTCGGATTCTGACGAGCAGCTTGAGGAAATGATAAAAACCGCAAAGAGTTACGGAGCGGACTTCGCTCTCGTCGGCGCCCTAACCCTGTTTGGCAAGGGCCCTCAAGACTGTAAAACGCTCTACTACAAAGCGTTAGAAAAACATTTTCCTGAACTCGTACCAAAATACCGTAGCCTGTACAGAATCTTCTTCGCGCCACCAAAAGAGTACCAAAAGGAACTGGAGGAAAAATCAAAAAAGATATGCGAGAAATACGGAATCAGACACAGAATCATATAATCCCCCCTGCTCCGCAGCATCAGGGAGCAAAACAGTGCAAAAAATTGTGAGGCGGAACCGTGAAAAAGTATCCGATTATTGGTTGCTGCGGTCTTGACTGTGGCCTCTGTCCCAGGTACTACACGAAGGGCAGGTCAAAGTGCAACGGTTGCGGCTCTCCGACCTCTCGTCCCAACTGCTCGATCTTCCGCTGTTGTGTAAACGTGAAAGGTTACGAAACCTGCGCAGAGTGCGGGGACTTCCCCTGCCCAAGATTTAAGGACGCATGGGAGGAATACGACTCGTTCTTAACCCACCGGAAGATGCGCCCCAATCTGAAGTACATCAAGGAACACGGAGTCGAATCTCACGTATGGAGACTCAGGGGGAGAATGAGGCTCCTCCAAAAGATGCTGGAGGAATTCAACGAGGGGAGATCCAAGAGCTTCTACTGCATAGCAGTCACCCTCCTCCCCCTAGAAAACATCAAGGAAAGCCTAGACGCTGCTGAGAAAAAAGTAAAAGAACTAAACATTGGGAAAGAACACATAAAAACAAAAGCCAAGATCTTAAGAGATATAATAAATAGAATCGCGGAGAGTAGCAACATAGACTTGAAGTTAAGAAAGCCTCCAAAAGAGAAATAAAATATCTCGGCGCTGATTGAAGAAATCTTCCCCCTCGATTGTGCTCTTAAATGTGAAGTTACTCCTTAAATCTATCCTTCTACCTGCATTTTCCTATTCCCGGTGTTAATCGATGGAACGAAGTGTGGGCTGTTATAACCAAAGTGTTTCAGGCTTTTGAAGTGTTCATCGCCAGTGAGTACCTTCGCTTTCAGCACTCTGGTTATGGCTAGTATTATCGCGTTGAAGAGGCTTGGTGCGTTAATCCCACTTTTCTTGGCGATGCCCAAAAGCTCCGTGTAACACTTAGCAGATTCTAGGGCTACTCAGGATTTACTGTCACAATATCCGATGCCTCCGTAATTTTCTTTAAACGCCTGAGAATTGTGGACCGGTTCACTCCTTCTCTGAAATACTCGAGCAAACAATAAAAAATAATAAGTACTAAGGGACATATATGAACATCTTGGAAACGTGGGAAGGCTCAACCAGCTCGTAGAGCGTTGTGAGTTCTCACATCCTCCTGAAAAGTTATGTTCACATTTATTTGGCGTGAAGTCTTCGAGAGATTATATTCTGCTCGGTGGTGTGAGAGTTGAGTGGAATTCGTGCCGATGTGGTGGTTGTTGGTGCTGGTACGGCTGGGAGCTACTTTGCCTGGAGAATGGCGGAGAAAGGATTCAGTGTGGTGGTTGTGGAGGAGAAAAAACTGGGTACACTGGGTGAGCACATTGACATTTTTCACTTCGATGAGATAAGGTTTGAGCAGTTTGGTGTTCCTCCACCGAAGGGTGAGGAGTTCGTAGGGTACTATGAGGACGGGAAGATGTGGCCGCCGGACGGGGAAAACTATAAGCTCGTTGATTACGCGTTCTACGTTATGCGTTTACCTTTGTTCATCTCGAGGCTGAACGGGTACGCGATGGATGCGGGTGCGGAGATAGTTGAGAAAACACGCTACGAGTCCCCAATCATCAGGGAGGGGAGCCTTGTGGGGATA
>JAUQYY010000363.1 GCA_030587505.1 Candidatus Sigynarchaeota archaeon | reverse complement strand
GTTTCTACCCGCTACTTTTATCCGCTTGGCTTTTCCTCTTTTTGAACTCGGTGTAGCCGCACTTTCCACAGGCGTAGCGGTCATAGTGCTCGGCCATCCAGACGCCTTGCCCGCATCTCGGACATTGAATCTTTAGCCGTTCTACCTTGTCTCCGTTTATCTTATAGTATTTACTCAATCAGAGTACCTCCAAGAGTGTTCTTTTAGCCTTTTTGTGTTTCTTCCTTTTTTTCTCCCTGGGACTGTATTTCTCCTAGGTTTCTCTTTATGATGTACTTCGGTTCTACTAGGAGAGCCCTCTCCAGCGATTTGTATACTCTCGCTATTCCCTTGGATCTGGCCATGCCGTACTCGGATTCTATCTTTTTGATGAATAGTTTCTGTGTATCAACATCTAGCATTGCTGCCAGTTTGTTTCTGATTTCTTCCTTTGGTGGTGTTCCTTGTGAATCGTGTTCTACTATGAAGACTAATTCCTCTCTTTCCAGTAATGGGTTTTCCTTTCTTGAGATTATTCTCACTTCCATCAAACGGCCTCCATCTGGCTTAGTATTTCTCTCACTTCTTTTCTTTTATTATCGTTCACTTCGATCACGACCAAGCCTTCTTTTGGCTGTCCGTAAATCACGATAGACTTGTCGGGGGCTAAAAGAATCGCTGGCATGGTGAGCAGGTCCTCTTCACCTTCTACGAACAACTCTACTGGAACATCCGAATCGTAAGCCTTTTTTAGTGTATCCCAGACGCCTGCGCTGATCATAGCCGCTGGGTTCTGCACCTTCATCTGAACACTGTTTGGCACGTTAACGTTCTCATTTACACTTCTCAAAGTTTTCCCATCAATGATGGATATGTCTGGGACCACTCCTTCTTCGAGGAGATTTCTGGTCACGACGTCTCCAACGGCTACGAGTTTGGGTGGCTTTTTATCCAATATCATCTCTTTTGCTCTTAGTGTTGTTTCGGGATGCTTCCCTCTCAGGAGGGCGCCGAACGGCTTTTTGAGCCTCTCTCTGAGTCTGACGGGAAGGACCAAGTCTCGTGCTGTTTCCAATTTTAACCTCACCGGACTTTTAGTGCATATTTTCCCTTATGTTTTATCTGGAGTTTTTGAGCTATCTGAGAGTTCTCGGGGTCGAAAATTATAACTATCCCGCTGTAATCGCTGGACAGTGAGGATGTCTTGCAGTTGGGGCATATCTGCTTTGTGACTAGAAGATGGCAGATTTTACACGCTTTCTCCTTCATTTATCACACTTCTGCTATGGTTATTTGGATTTCGATTTTTTCTTCTTTTTCTTTTTCTCCTTTTTCACCACGGGCTTCTCTTCCTTAACTTCCGCGGCCTCTTTCTTTTCTTCTTTGGGACCAAAAACTTCCTCTTCTATCCACTCTATCTTCCCGAGGAAGGGTTGGCGCATTGTTAGCCCTAGTTTCCCGCTTCTTATACCTCCTCCGATGGACACCGCAACGATTCGAGCTCTCACCCTATCGTTTTCCTGTATTATGCGCCCGGTCTCCTTCCCTATCAGAGCTGACCTCTTAGCGTCGTAAGATATGAAGTCGTCTGTGATTTGGCTGACGTGACATAATCCGTCGAGGGGACCTAACCGAATGAATGCGCCGAAGTCTACAACCTCTACGATCTCTCCCTCAACTATCTCATGCTGTATGGGTTTGAAGCTGAGCACACTAAAGAGCACCTTGTGAAACGCTGCGCCGTCTCCTGGAATCAGCTTGCCTACCCCCACATCCTCCACATCCACCACGCAAATCACGACACCCAGATCGGGGTCGATAATTCCCTCATACTCCTGCATAAGAATTTCCAGAGCCACGCTTTTTATCGGCTCGCCGAATCTCTGTGGTGGTATCCGCACGGTGTCTTCGAGTGTAATTAACTTATACATCTTTCCACTCACCTAGTGATAATGAAAATCTTTCAAATAATCTTGAATCAGCAGGAAAATCTTTCCTGAAAGATCTTCCCCACTTCTGTTCGGTTGGGTGTTTAACAAGTTAAACCTTGAAAGGTTTTAAGGATAACGCTAAACCAGGGGAAATCTAACTCCTTAAGTCCCTTTTTCCGTGTTTATCCTCCTTCTATGTTGAGTCATTTCCGTTTCCAAAAGCTTTTACAAGTAGCCATCCATCGCCAGATGTGATTTTTGCCGCACATATATTGTTGGTACACCCTCAGATTTAAGTTTTCTTCGAAGGTTGCGATCATTGGTCGCTACTACGCAGTATTCTTTCTTCGCAAACCTGAGTATCAACTCATCCATGTTCCCGTTTTCGGGTGTCAAGTCCACGATCCTGTATCTTTCCGCTATTTTTAGAGCCATTTTCGCGGCTTTTCTCACCCCAAGATTTGGGTTTCTCGATAATCCCTTCAATTCTTCGATTGTTCCTCTGAGTACTACTATTTCATATTTTTGGTCGATTATCCTGTTAAGATCAGAGATCACATCCAGTCCGAGGTTAAAGGGAGTCATGAGAAAGTTCGCGTCCAAAACCACCTTTAAAACATGGTTTACTTTATTAGCC
>JAUQYY010000358.1 GCA_030587505.1 Candidatus Sigynarchaeota archaeon | reverse complement strand
TAGGGATTCAAGCGTACCTTCCGAAGATCTCAAAACCTACTAGACTCAACATTATGCCTACAGTTTTTTGCTTAAGAAGAATAGACAAGGATTCCCTTGAAAAAGATTCTAGGATGGTAAGTTTTGAAAAATGGAATTTTTCTAAAAATGTAGTATGGGAATTGTGAACCACAAGAGTGGGCTACCGAACTCTTGAAATGATTTGGATGAAAACTCGACAGTTCCTTTACAGGAGCTTGAAGGGAAAAGGTTGTGAGCGCTAATCGCCCTGTTTTGGCGAGTTTAAATACCTTTTTACCAAAGTTTTAGAGGGGTGTGTTTTATTTGAAACGGTTTGCTGGGAAGGACATTTGCGGCATGATGTAGTAAGTATGTATTTTATCTTTTTTTGGGTTTGTTGATGGTTTGTCTATCTCCCTTTTTAAGCCTTGATTCCCGGAGAGAAGCCCTCATAAATCCCCCTTCACAACCGCTAAATCACATACCCCCTCTCAAAAAAACATACATATTACATCGTGCCGACATTTGCTTGGGAAAAACTTTTATTATGTTGAAGTGTTTGTTTGTATCATGGCGAAGTTGCGGGAAAGCTCCCATTTTTGAGTGGGAAACATTGTAAAATTCGCATATTACAAACCCTTTTTATGCTGAAGTGCAATGTATTTAGGGTACAGGTACCGTTATTTTAGCCGTGTAATCGGAGCAAAACATGCGAAAGGGGTGAACTGAATGGCACAAGTAAGTTCCAAAGGTGTCATCAAGGAAGGGAGCATCGCCCAGTTCATGAGGAAGAGAACCCAACTCGTGGGATTCTCCATAGAGCGGCACAAACACACACAATACGTCGCGGAGTTCCTAGACAATGCACTCGACGCCATCGAAACGGCTCAGTGGAAGTACAAAGTGTTCAAGAACCTTCCCCCAGAGAGCCCGGAGATCGAGTACACATTCAAACCCTGGAACATAAACGGGAAGCTGAAAGCCTCTAAGATATCCGCCAGGGTGAAGGAGATACTCGAGCCGATCAAACCCATAATAAACAAGGAGCCAATCGTCCTCATCATACTTCAGAGGGTTGAGAAACCCGAGATCCTTCCTGACGACATTCATGGCTCGGACATAGAGATGTACTCGTTCGAGGCGTTCGATAACGGTGTCGGTATGCGCCCCGTGGACCTAGAAAAGTACGGGGTCTACCTTGCCTCGAGCAAAGCTGAGAAGCTGAGGCAGACCAGGGGAAGCCAGGGTTTCGGAGCCCCCAGCGCCTTCAGCGACGCTCAGAACACCACGGGCAAGCCGATCACCGTGGTCAGCAAGCACGTCAAGGAGAGGCGGGGCGAACTCTCGGTCTTCTACACCACGGGTGAGAACAAGAAAAAGTACACCATCCAGCCCACGGGGGTCATTGTTCCCTTCAAGCACGGAACCTACGTGCACCTCTTTTACCTCAACATCAAGTACGTGAGAGGATACGCAGACGAGTACGTGCGCCAAACCGCGCTTCTCAACAGTCACGTGACAATCATTTTCGTTGACCCCAACGGGGAGGTGATGATTTATCCGAGACGTGTCTCAGAGTTCCCGAAGGAGCCCATATACACGGAGCCCCACCCCGAATCCACGAACATAGGAGACTTCCAAGAACTGATCCGAAACTCGAGGGGCGCAACCGTATTCAAGTTTCTCACCACCTCGTTCTGCAGAATAGGAGCCACACGCGCAAAGAAAATAATAGAGAAAACCAACGAGGAACTGCGAACGAAGATAACCCCAAACTCGCACGTCAAAAAACTGAGCGACGAGCAGATAAACGCACTCTACAGGGCCTTCATAAGCATGAAGTATCCCTCACCCCCGGTTGACACAGTCGTACCCGTGGGGAGGGAGGTCCTGAAAGAGGTTATAAAAAAGAACCTGAACGCCGAGTTTGTGGAGGCGGTCACCCGTCCACCCACGAGCAGTAAGGGTTTAGCCTTCGTCGTTGAGGCGGCAATCGCCTACGATCCCAACAACCCAACCCTAAACGATTTTGGAAACTCGGTTCTCAACAGGTTCACGAACAGAACGCCGAAGCTCAGAGACAACTCGGACTGCGCAATATGGAAAGCGGCGGCGAGCGTGAACTGGAAGAACTACAAGATCGACAAGGCGGACAACGGGCTGCCCCGCGGACCAATAAAGCTCTTCGTAAACGTGAGCGGCCCCTTCGTACACGTCATGTTCAAGGCCCAGAGCAAACAGGCCCTAGCCGCGGACGACACACTGGTCAAGGAGATCAAGCTCGCCCTCGAGGAGCTAGGCAGAAAACTGAAAGCCTACATAACAAAGGGCGAAATCGAAACAAGAAAGAGGCAGAGAGCGAAGACGCTGCTCGAGCACGCCATGGTCTTCGCCAAATCCCTGGTTGCCATAGAGCAGACGGATCCCAAACTAAAGGTCAAACCCACATACGAGGAAGTGTACAGAAGCATCGAAGAGATGATAAACGAACCCGAAAGAAAGGCCCCTGAGAGAAAGAAGAAGGCCCGCCGATCAAAAACAAAGACGGAAACCAGAACGAGGGTAAAACCCGGAGTAAAAACCAGGACCTTACACGAGTTTGAACACACACACGAAGCCATTCCGGCAGAGGAGCTGACCGAAATAGCGAAAATCTAGAGGGGAGAGATGAAAGTGTCAAAAGCAGCAGCGAAAAACGAAGCAAAAATCCCAGTAGACCTGGGGAAGGTGAGAAAGCTAAGGGCGAAAATGAGAGAGAGGAGAGGATCGAATTTTAAGCCCCCCAAGGGGGCGGTTATCGTTGAGGAGATGCCCACAGAGATAGTTCACAAAAAGATTCACGAGACCGCACGCCAGCTCCTGGAGCAGATAAGGAAGGGTGTGCCGCCGGTGATCTCGATACCCCAGAGGGGAGGAGGCAACATCATCTACGATGAGGAAAACGACCTACTCCTACTCGGGGAGGGTAAGAGTTCCCGCGCACTCCTGAGCCTTGCCACCTCGCTGGACGTTGCGAGAACGATGAGGGTGCTCGAAATAGTGCACACCCTTGTTGAGAAAGACATTCACGCCACGAAGCGTGAAATCTTTTACAACGATGTCAACCTC
>JAUQYY010000357.1 GCA_030587505.1 Candidatus Sigynarchaeota archaeon | reverse complement strand
TAGGTTGAGCCCCGCGGGGCACTCCACCCCCACCTTTCGGAGCTGGCTGGCTCACGGTGTCCTCGTCGGCCACCCCCAGGACCTCCGCCGTCCTCGTCGGGTGGGCGCCCAGGAGGGCCGCCCTGGCGAGGACTCCGGCCAGCTCGCCCCTGCCGAGCCTCCACCCCTTGATGGCCTCGGGCAGGTGTAGCGTCAAGGTTTCAGACACATTTTTAATCACGCTCGTCAACAGGAAATTAGGGGACGTCACCCACGGGATGTTTCTTTTGTCCATACTTTACGTGGTGGGCGGCGTCCCCTAATAAAATTTTCAAAAAGTTTCCGAAGTACTAAGAAACAGAAAAATTTAATACCTGAAGTGTTTTTACAACCTTGAGAAAGGAGCTCCGGTAGTGTAGCCCGGCCAAATGATGGCTAAGCATAAGGGGCTTTCAGCGTTTCAGAGTGAACGCCGGTCCAATCGCCCCCTTGACCCGGGTTCGAATGATTAACACAAGAAGTGCCAATCCGAATCTCCCGGCCGGAGCACCAATAACACACTCTTTAAGAGTGGAATCACTCGCATGAAAGTTGCAGAGGGACACACTGAGAGTCTCCTCTTAAATCGGAAGAACAATATCCCCTTGCCTTTTCCCCTTTCTGTGTAATCATCGACTAACCAAAGCCACACTACAGCGGTAAAGACTGTTTCGAAATAATCTTCCCGTGTTTTGATATAGAAAAGCTCAAGGATTTCGCCCTCATGAAGTAGAGTGATGAGGGGAAAATGCTTTTTCTTTAAATCTTCAGTTCTCAGTTGCCTATAGTTACGTCACACAAAAAAGATAATGTTTACCTCTGCATAACCAGAAACTTGTTTAAGGAGGTTTGGGTGAGATAGACGCTCGTTATGTTAGCTGTGGAGAGATTAATTTTACTGAGAAGTTTAATCTATTGTTTGAACTTCTAAGGGTTCTGTACGGAAGCTTTTTATTAAGCGTTTACCAGTTCACGTAAAATTTAAATCATCATCTTGGAAGAAAGAGATGAACAGCCCTTTGGTGTTGGAGGGAATGCTTTGACTTTTCAAGTTGGAGTAATTGGAAGTGATGGTAGCATAAGCGAAAAAGTGGAACAAATGGCAGAAGAATTAGGCCGGTTGATTGCTAGAAGGGGAATGATTCTCATCTGCGGTGGACGTTCAGGAGTAATGGAGGCTGCAGCTAGGGGAGCGAAGGCGGAGGGAGGTACAACCGTTGGTATTATCCCCGGAGCGGATAAGAGGGAGGCTAACCCCTTTTGTGATATTGTGATTGCTACAGGAATTGGCAGAGCCAGAAACCTAGTGGTGGTAAATTCGAGCGATGCGGTTGTTGCGGTATCGGGTGGTTCTGGTACGCTTTCTGAAATAGCGCTGGCTCTTTCGGAAAATAAAATGGTTATTGTATTGAAAGGTTCTGGAGGAGTCTCGGACTTGGTAGCAGGGAAAACAATTGGCAACTGTAGAGTTTTAAGCGCGGAGACCCCTTTGGAGGCTATTGAACTCGTTACGGAGCACTGTGCGAGATGAGTTGTAGGGATATTATTAAAGGCCCCTTTGGATAAACATACTGGTAGTTAATATTCCTAAACAGAAAACGATGGTAAAAATTAAGAAAGAAGCTAGACTATAGATGACTGGTTGTTTTGATTCTGTCATTTTTGCTGTAAAGAACGATGTAATTATGCTGATTATTCCCAGCGCGGTTAACGGTGGCCAGTAAACTTCTATTCTAAAGCTTGTGATTGCTGGCAGGATATATTGATATTGAAAGAAGTATGTTGTTAGTGAGAACAGTGGTGCCAGAGACCCCATTAATCCTAGTACCGCTGAAGAAGCTACCGAGAGTATCTTTATTTTAAAAGATTGAACATTAAGCTGATTTTTCCTCTCATCCACTAATTGCTGATTTTCTTTTATTTCCCATACAGCTCTCTCCAGTATTTTGCCAGCTTCTCGAGAGTTTTTGGTTAAAGCATTCTTGACTAGCCATAGTACTCTTCTGATACGCACATTGTCAGTCAATTCGTCAAAAAAATTCCATGCTTCTTTTAAGGAGAGGTGTTCTCTAAAAATCTTGTTTACTATAAGTATAAGCTGTTTTTTTATGGGTCCCGAGTAGTTTAGTACAGCATTCTTTAAAGAGGCTTCGGGGCTCTTCCCTTTTTTCAATCCCTCACTGAGAAAAATAAGAAAGGTCAGAACCTCATCAGACACATTATCATTCACAATATTCATACTTCTCATTTCTCCTCGTTTACCAGAAGTATTTTTCGTCCTTTCTAATGTTAGGCAAAACATTACACATAATCGTTAATGGTACTCTTTTCTCTGAGGTCTTTGTAAACCTGTTCCGGCTTGGTTGTTTCTAGCAACTCCGCTTTACTCTGTGTCACAAACTTGTCAAGAATTACCAAGATAATGATCTGTAGGGGTACAAGTGATAAGAAGAGGGGACTGGTACCCACGCCGCTTATAAGTAGTCCTAAGGATAGAATTATAGGCGTAAAAAAACCTATGCCTATAGCTATGAGCAAGCGGCTTTCTAACTCGAGTGTGTACCTTTTATACTCATTCCTAGCTTCACGCTGAGCTATTCTTACTATCTTATCAACAAGGCCATCTGATATTTTTGAATATTTCAGTATAGTGGGAATATAAATTTTTAAGGTATCCGTTGGCTGGTTACGCGCAAAATCTACCAGAAGCTTTTCTGGGTTTTCACCAGAATTAACCCGGTTTGCTAAGATTTTGAATTCGTGGGAGATAATAGGGTAATCAGCGTTGCCTACAAATAGAATAAAATCGAAAACTGATCCTGTGGAAAAAAGCATGAAAAGTAATTCCCCAAGGATGAGGTCAGCGTATTTTGATATCACCCACCTGTGTCTATTATACCTTTTTGGGAAATACGTTATCACATAATTACATGCTAGAACAAACATAGCCATCGAAAGCATTAATGCTAATAATAAATTAAACATAACACCTACAAGCAGGGTCAGAACGGATACGGTGAGACCGAAACCTAATGCTCCCCCAGCAACTTCCTCTGCCGTGACTTGTTTTTCTCTAAAGAAATAATTGGTAGCAGTTGTCAATTCTTTTGAAATTATCCTTTTACCTATTCCTCTCAGAAGTCTATTTTTTCCGTAGATTTTGGATACTCTCTCTACGAACTCTGCTTTGTCTCTTTTATTTCCGCTAGTATAGTTTTTCTTATTTCTCCCCAATCAATCACCTCACACTCAACTTCCTGTTCTAAAAGCAACGCATAAAGACGATGAAAAATTAAAATATTTTTAGACAAATCGAAAATCTGGTTTTTAGACATAGTGGAAAATATCTGTTCGTATGTTTCCAACTCGTTGGAAAAAGATTTTTCGTCTATGTAATCTAGTGCTTTTATTCTCTTCAGAGTTGGAGTGTTATACAATTCAGAGGTACGCAGCAGTTTTTTCTTTTCGGGGTTCCACATAAAAACATCTACGATGACATCTCCCGAGAGGATACTTTGAATATCCTTAAACATTTCTCTTCTTTTAAAATCGATTTCACATACCCGTATTACTTTTCTTTCCCTTGAAAAGGTGGATTTTAGACGATTAATCTGAACCAAGATAGACAGGTTCCGCAAGCATGCAGAAGACACTCCGTGATGAACAACCCAGCGTAGAATCATATCTTCAATTGACGAACTGTGACACGTTTGAATCCCGGATATCCCTGAGGAAAGCGCATGGAACATAGCCTGACTATCTTGAGGGGTTTGTATCTCCCCCAAAAATACCCAATCAGGAGAACGGTGAAGCAAACGCGTAATCTCACTACTTTTGCTGAAACCATTGCTTTTCTCTCCCTCAAATGGTTCGACCCTAAAACGAGACTGGTGTTTACCATATTCAATTTGTCTGATGCTTTCCTCTACATCTTCTACGTAGATTTTCCTCCAATCAGGAGGAGTCAAAAGGTCTAACGCGTTAATCAGTGTTGTTTTACCTGCCCCGGGTTCCCCAATAACCGTGATGTTAATCCTTCGCAACAAACAAAAAAGAAGGTACGCTGCTGCCTGTGCACTAAGGGTTTTGTTATATATGAGTTCTGGAATAGTGAAAGGTTTTTTTCTTAGCTTTCTGCAATCCAGCTGTACTCCTTCTGCTGCTAAAGGGGGAATATCTATTGAAACTCGTACATGGAACTTATCTGTGACTATTTCCGTTTTGAGAGAAGGTTTTGATTCATCAAGCTGCATTTCGCACTCTGCTCTCACACGTGTTATTATTCTCTCAATTTCCTTTTCTGTTAGTGTCACCGATGTTCTGCATCTCCCCCACTTTCTGTGATCCAAATAAATGTTTGTAAGTTCCTTATCCAGATAAAATTCTTCCACATTTGTATCCAAAAGAAACGGGGCAATAGGGCTTATACCTATAGTCTCGTAGCAGGATAATTCAGCTATTTTTTCGGAAGAGCTAGGAGGAATCTCGGGATATTTATCCAACAAAAAGCTAAGAGCTTCATTTTTCCTTATTTTGAGGAGTTCATCTATCTTAAAAAAACCACGCTTACTGGTTAGAATCTGATTCTTTTTTATCTCAGCTAGTAGCTCTTTAAGAATACTTTTTCCAGAAATTTTCGTGTCTACCTCCTCAACATAATAGAAACGTTCTGTTGAGTTTCTAATCAAATAAATAGCGACAACGTAGGGACCAACCTCGTATGTATCTACTAGGATTTTATTCCCGTTTCCCATATCGCCATTCACATTTGACTCAGCCCAAGCAAAAGGAAAAAATAAGTAATCAAAGGAAATGGAGCTTAATTTATTGTTAATACCGAGCTCAACATCGGCGGATTTTTTTGTGAACTTCGATTCCTCCTTTGTTTTTCGGTTATAAACGAATTTAGTTATATCACAGGTAGGGATATCCTCTTAGCTGAGTGCCGTTGATGTTCGGCTCCTCCCTCAACGCTTTCACCAAAATTATACACGAAACCAGTTTTGTCATTCCCGATGGATTTTCCTAAATCTACCCCACTTAACCTCCTGGAGAATTTACTACCTCTAGGTGTCCTTTCATTGAAAGCGCTGTTATTACTCTTCATTTCGAAACGGTTCTCAATTCTTGTGCACCTTTTTTGGTTAATTACACACGTATATTTCCCTCAGACATTCTAGAAATACGATATTTAAGTACCGCGTTAAATCCGTAGCTAACATTTGCTCTAGAAGAGCTTAAACAACACAGAAACTGTTGGGTTTAAATACATTAGTTCTTAATGAGAGAGAGGAGAGTAAATTTGAAGCCAACTCAACTAGTATAAGGGAAGAATTCAGCTGGTGGGCAAATGATTAGAAGGATTCTGAAATTCATCCTGAGAATGTTGAGAGATGAGAGAGGCTCGCCTCTAGTGGAGGAAGGAATATTAATCGGTCTTGCAATTCTCACTGTAACCATACTGGTAGGATTAATTCTAAGCGTGCTCGGTTGGACGGGAAACTCCATAACAAACATTTTTAACTACCTCGACCGCATAGCCAATGGTTTTTACGGATTCCCATAACCTCATCCCCCAACACCCAAAAACTAGTTAAAAAAATTAAACGCTCTTAAATAAGAATTTTGTGGCTGACCGTTTTTGCTGGCGTTTTTCTAAGGGTCTGGAAGCATCCCAGCACAGGTCCAGCGGAACAAAAAAATAACCATCCCCAGAGCCGCAGCCAGAGCCTCCACAGGCTTCGCACGCCTCGAGTTCCCGCACACCCGGAAGGCCACCGTGTAGACCCTCGGGTTGTCCTTACACCTCTCCCCTGTGGCACGCCGGCCACGCCCTGACCGGTGATGCTCTGTTCTCACACCGGTTCGCGTGAGCCTTCCCTCTGGCGTACTCGCCCGCCGAGTGGTTGACCGACTCGTGCTTGTATCCCGCCCCACCCAAACAAGAGTAGGAGGGAAAGCCGTCGGTGTGAATCGTTGAACCCTTAGAGACCCGCCGTCCCACAATCCTCTTCACCGTATCGTCGCTCGCATCGCTTGGGGACGCATAGTCCTCTCCTCCACCCCTCTCGACCGGGATGAAAATGGGAGGCTTATCCTCGCTCCACGCTACCCGCCCACACCTCTTTAAGCCCCTACGCCTAGGCTCACGACCAAACCGTCTGGTGCGCCGGCTGTTGTTCCCTCCCTTGAGACCCGCGGGGTCGCGTAAACCTCGTCGCACTCGACACCTCCACTCATTCTTACGGACTGTAACTCCCCACCTATGCGGAGCACGAGTCTCCTCAGAGCCTCAAAGACGGTCGTGTAGCTTCTGCCCAGGAGCCAGCTTAGGCTCAAAACGGAGCCGTGCAGGGCTAGGAAGAGGAAGATGAGCGTGAACCACCCCCTCAGGCTCAGCCGGTATAGTATTTCGAAAAGTTTTTGAATCATTTTTTCGTAGTGATAATTATGACGCGGAAGGGTCTCGTGTTGCGTAGGGTGCCGTTGTCGCTGCTGGATGCTGAGATCAGGAGGGTTGAGGAGAACGATGCTGACCCGTCTAAGAATCCCGGGCACTGGCGTTTGGCTCGGAAGTATCTTCGGCGTCTGCGTGTGGTCAGGCTGCTCCTGGGAGGGGTTGCTCGCAGGGATGTTATGAGGATGCTCGGCGTCAGCCGGAGCACCCTGTACCGTTGCGTGCGTTTGTGGAACGAGGGGGGCTTTGAGCGGCTCGCCCCCGTTCCCCACACCGGCCGCCACCCGAAGATTGGGCGGGAGGGGCTTCAGAGGCTTGACCGGGATCTCCAGAGGCCCCCCACGGATTTCGGCTTTCGCGAGGACGCCTGGAGCACCCGCCTCGTTATGATTCTCATCGCGGAGAGGTACGGTGTGCGCTACCACGTCTCCTCGGTCTACAAGCTCATGCGGCGGCTGGGCTACGGTCCGCGCACGCCCTACCCCGAGGACCCCCGCGGCGACCCCGGGGAGGAGGCTTTCTTCAGGGAGAAGGTTCTCCCCGCCCTTATAAAAAAAAGAAGAAGCTGGAGAGAGGGGGTAGGAGGGTGCTGATAATCTACGAGGACGAGTTCATCATCACCGTCAGTATGCGTTGTCGGAGGATCTGGACGAAGGAGGAGAAGCCCCGGATCAGGCGCCGCTGGGGGCGGGGGAGAGAGCACCGCGTGGCGCTGTACGTGGGGATCACCGTCGAGAGGGGGGAGCTGGTCAACCACACCGCCGGGAGCGCTAACGGCACCGAGTTCCTGCGCTGGATGAAGAAGCTGAGGGAACGCTTCCCGGAGTACGCAACCATACACGTGATCCTCGACAACGTTAGGAGCCACAGCCCTGGTATAAGACCCGACCCCGCGAGAATGGACCGCCCGCCGCCCTCACCCCCTCCCCGCGTGAAGCTGGTCTGGCTTCCGAGGTACACGCCGAAGCTCAACCTGGCGGAGCAGGTGGGCAGAAGCATCAAGAGAGAACTCAGCTACCACTACCTCGAAAACGGCGCAGAAATAGAAGAAGTGCTGCAACGGTACGACGGCACCCACCACCCCACGATAACAAAAAACATAGCAAAAATGTGTCAATAACTTTTCAAAATACTATACGGGGTGTTGCTTCCAGGCTGCAGTTCCGCCGCGAGAGGTAAGCGTTGTCAGCTAGCAACAGATCTATGCACTCGTAGAGGGCCACTGTTTCCCCAAGGAACTCAAAGTAGGGGGA
>JAUQYY010000348.1 GCA_030587505.1 Candidatus Sigynarchaeota archaeon | reverse complement strand
ACCACACAAGGGAACATGAACCTGATTAACGACAGACCCACCGAGCAGAAAAGACAAAAAATGAAGAGCGGGGGCTGCTCACTACTCCACGTCCCGGGGCGTTTCTCCGCTTTCGGATTACGCCTTGAGCTCGCGGAAATAGTAGAAAAGGAAAACAGCCGCCGCAACCAAACCCAAAGCAGCAATCACACCGACGTAAACCGCCGGAATGGGGGCACTCTGCCCGGTATACATCACCAACAAAAGCAGAGGAATCGGTGAAAACGGCTCAACCACCGTAAAGTGCACCACAGCCGTTGTATTAGCTCCGGCTTCATCCTGAACCGTTACACTAACATAGTACTCACCTGCGGGAACGTTCAAGGCTCCGAAGCTGTAGGTGCCCTCCAGGCCGTAAGGGCGGTCCCGAGGGCTCCACCAGAGTGAACCTCGAATCGTTGATGGTTATGCTCACAACGTTGCTCCCCGTACCGTTGACCGTCCCATTAACCCCCACAACACCGGTGGTGACGGAGGTGTCGTTCGCGGGCACCGTAATCGTAACGCTGGGGTCGATGTCAACGTGTATCAGATCCCTTGGTATGGGGAGGAACCAGTCCACGGAAAACCAGCAGCCCACCGCCAGCGCAGCGTCACAATCACTTATGACGCTCCAGCCACTCTCCGATAGAAGCATAGCGGGAGCCAAACCAAGAACGAGCGGGCTGTCCTCCAGGACCACGCCCCTGCCTGTCAGTGTTGTCATCACCGGAGCTCCCAGGAGTTCGGCTAACGCCATAACCTCGGACCGGGCTTGAGCCCACCTCACACCCCCGCCAACAATGATGACAGAATTATCCGCACTCAGAAGCACGTCAGCAGCCTCTTCGATTGCCGCTGGGTTCCCCTCAGTACCGCCCTTAGGTTTGTACTGTTCTGGCTGGAGCTCCTGATACTCGATCTCTTCTTTCAGAAAGTCTCGAGGCAGGTCTAGGTGTACGGGGCCGTATCTCCCGCTCAGCGCAATCCTGAAGGCGCCTCTAAGCATACCGGGTATTCTGTCAGCCCTCAGAACCTTTCGGCTACACTTGGTAATAGGGCTAAAAATCGGAACAGTGTCAATCTCCTGTAGGGCACCCCGATACATCTCACCCGTACTAACCTGGCCCGTTAGCACTATCAGCGGCGAAGAGGCCACGTAAGCCTCCGCGACACCGGTTGCGAGGTTCGTGGCTCCGGGACCCGCGGTTCCCAGACACACCCCAGGCTCTCTTTTGAACCTAGCGTAGCCATCCGCCATGTGGGCTGCTGCCTGTTCATGTCTGACCGAGATGAGCTGTAGGTTTGAGTCGTAGATGGCGTCGAATATCGGCTGGATGTGTCCTCCTGGCAGAGAGAAAATATGGGAGACGTTTTCCTCTTCTAGTACTTTAATAATTGCTTCACTTGATTTGATTCGCAAAAGAAATCTTCCAAAAAATAAATTTTTCACGTACGGCTGGAGAGAATGGATTTTTGTTTATGTTGGGAGTCCTTCTGGTTAATATACGTTCCGTTTCTTGTGTATGGATTGTTTGTTTTTTGAATCGGTTTTGGATGCAATCTGTTCACTCAATCGGCTAGAAAAGTTTATAAACAAATAATATTACTTTCTTAAAGAAAAGTAATACTAACGTGCGGGTGTACATATGGTGAAGCTGAATTCCTGGGAAATAGCGATAATAGGGATATTCTCAGCATTACACTTCGCGGTGGCCTCGCTAAACATTTTCTTCGAAATATTCGCCCACGTAACCACCGACGCCATCCTCTGCACTGCAATCCTTCTTGTCGCCATGTTCACCACCCAGAGACCCGGAGTAGCGTCATTCATAGGGTTCACCACAGGATTGCTGTTCTTCATCTTCGGTAACCCCATTGTGGCTATTCCCGCCTGGCTGACTAGAGGCGTGGTGCTTGACCTGATAATATTCGGTTTAATGCGCCACAAAGCGTGCTGCATGAAGTGCACCGGAATATCCGCACCGATAGGCTTTTTCACATCAACAATGCTGGGCTTCGGCCTGTCCACGTTGTTCTTCGCAGGGTCTAGACCATTCTTCTTTTCGCTGACATTCTTTGTTCTCATAACGCTTCTGGGTTCAGGAGTGTCCGTAATTGGGGGTTACCTTGCGTTGAAAATAGATTCACGGGTAGCTCCAATAATCAGAAGTAGGATAGGTGAAAAAAGTGTCACTCAAACTTGAACCGATAGGTGAAGTTGTGGAACGCGGAGAAGTATCACAGGTAAAGATCTTCGACAAGTACGCTGATGGACTTGATCGCATTGAAAAATTTTCACACGTGGTGGTGTTGTACTGGTTGCACAAAATATCCTCCAACTTGCGCAAAACCATAAAAATAAAACCCCTTTCCAAGAGCGTGCCGACGCTGGGGATCTTCGCCTCAAGGTTTCCCGCTCGCCCAAATCCTATTGGGTTGACAACCGTGAGGCTCGTTAGTAGAAACGGCTGCACCCTGTTTGTGAGTGGACTCGACGCGGAGAAGGGAACACCGATACTGGATTTGAAACCCTACATCCCAATGTACGACAAGCCGAGGGAGAGAACAGTTCTCCCCGAATGGGTCAAAAGACACATAAAGAAACACCATGAGCATCACGGCGAGCCTCACCACAAACACCACCACTACTCCTTTGAAGAAATTATGAAAATGGTGAAAATACTCAAAAAAGTGGAAACGTGAGCAGTGCCAGGTTCCACAAGCAAAACGCCTAAATGTTCGCCATAGAGGAATCTCCGGTGCCGACATCTATCTTTCCTGGTGAACCGCGAAACGAATGCGAATTCGAAGCATACGGGAGGGTTGTTTCCCCTGATTGCCGTAGAATTTGAGAATGTGAGCTTCTCCTACCCCGATACGCACGAACCCGCGATTAGGGGAATTAACCTAGAGATCGAGGCGGGTGAGTTTCTGGGGGTTGTGGGGGCGAGTGGAAGCGGGAAAAGCACGCTGTGCATGTGCATCAACGGTTTGATTCCTAGGTTTTTCAGCGGTGAGCTGGTGGGAACGGTGAGAGTTTTTGGCAGAGAAACAGGAAGGTTTAAACCAGGTGAACTCACGAAGCTGGTGGGAATGGTTTTCCAGAACCCTGACTCTCAGCTTTTCTCCTCAACCGTGGAGAACGAGGTTGCCTTCGGTCCAGAGAACCTAATGATTCCTAAAGAAGAGATTCTGAGGAGAGTCAATTCTTCTCTCGAAAGGGTTGGAATAAGTGATCTGAGACTCCGGTCTCCCGAAAACCTGTCTGGTGGAGAAAAACAGCTCGTGGCGATTGCCTCCACTCTTGCCATGGAACCCGACGTACTTGTTCTAGACGAGCCAGCCTCTCAGCTTGACCCCCAGAACAGAGAACTGGTTCTGAATACTATCCGATGTCTACACGAGGAGGGAATGACGGTCATACTCGTGGAGCACGACACGGAGACTCTGGCCGAGTTCGCCGATCGAATCATTGTGATGAAGAACGGTCGAATAGTCTGTGACGGCGCACCCGAAGAGGTTTTCACCGATAGAACGCTACTTGACGCAGCGGGTCTACTTCCTCCTCCGGTTACAAGGCTCTCTTTCATGCTACAGGAGCGTGGAGTCCTTTTGGAAAAACTTCCCGTCAGGTTTGAAGACGCTTACAGGGTGTTCTCGGAGTTGATTGAGAATGGAGTCTCTCATCAGCCTTGAGAATGTTAGCTTCTCATACGTGCGAGGCAAGCCCGCCGTGGACGGCGTATCGGTAGACTTCTTCCCCGGCGAGTTCGTTGCGATAATGGGTAGCAACGGATCAGGCAAAACGACGCTGGCGAAACTTGTGTGCGGAATGCTCAAACCAAGCAAGGGCCGAGTGCTCATCAAGGGGATAGATACCCGAAAGCTCGGAGTCTCAAAGGTGAGCGAGACCATTGGCTTGGTTTTTCAGAACCCGGCGCTACAGATATTCACTTCGAGCGTTGGGGATGAACTCAGGCTAGCGTTGGTAACCCGTGGAACGGATGAGCAGGTTATTCGGGAAAGGGTATGTGAAGTTCTGAAACTCTTTGATCTGGAGGGATACCTGTTAAAGCATCCCCACATGCTGAGTAGGGGTGAGCAGCAGCGAGTGGTTATCGCTTCGGTTGTGGCTTTAAGACCCGAGGCCGTGATACTGGACGAGCCGACCACGGGGCAAGACATCCTTAGAAGAAAGAGGATGATGAAGTCTCTGGAAGAGTTGAACCGGCTCGGGGCAACCATAATTCTCATCACTCACGACGCTGAGTTAGCGTCTAGCTGCGATAGGCTGCTTGTTATGAGTGATGGTAGGATAGTGGCCGATGGAACTCCGAGAGAGGTGATGTACGATTCGACCGTTCTGGAGAGGGCTGGTTTGAGGCCGCCTCAGATTGTTAGGCTCGCCCGGAGGCTCAGAGAGAAGGGCGTTCCAGAGGGGTTGATAAGCGTGAGGGAGGCGTGCGAAGCGATTTTGAGACTGGGGGCACACCGGGAATCTTTAGCTCTCTAGGGAAGGAGGGAGAGGTTGTGATTCTCGCGGGATATGTTAGAAAGGATGTTTTCCTTCACAGGATGGATCCGAGAGCCAAGCTTGTTTTAGTGTTTTGCATTCTTCTTCTCGTCTTTGCTGTGTACGATTTTGCTTATCTTCTGCTTCTTCTGCTGCTCGTCTCCGCGCTGCTTTTGCTCGGTAGGGTGGAGGGCGGAAGCCTCAGGAGAACCTTGAAGTTTGTTGCGCCTCTGCTCATCTTCCTACTGGCTGTGCAGTCGGTGTGTTATGAGTATGCTTACCTGGTTGTTTACAGGGTTCCACTCGGGGTACCCCTCATTGGGGGTGCAACTCTCCTGAGTTTTGACGGCTTGATAGTCGGGCTTCAGGTCGCACTCCGCTTCCTCATAGTGGTCTTGGCCTTAACCTTCTTTACGGCAACCACCGACCCCGACAAGTTTCTCACCGGATTAACAAGCCTTGGAGTACCGTTCGAGGTGGCTCTAGCGGTCAACATTGCGCTCCGCTTTGTTCCCCAAGTGTCCAAGGACGTAGAAGACACGGTTCTTGCTCTGGAATCTAGGGGGGTAAAACTCGGGTCGAAAAACCCAATAAGGAAAATCACCTCACTTGGCACCGTCCTTTTCCCTCTGATAGTCCACTACGTTTGCAGAGCGCAGGAACTCGCCCTAGCCATGGAGGCGAGAGCCTTCGGAGCACACGACAAACGCACCCACCTAGCACAGATAAAAATGCGGAAAGCGGACTATGCCCTAGCAATTGTTTCACTAACTCTCACCAGTCTAACCATGTACCTCATCCTCACAAACCCCCACCTTATGAATCCAAGCCAACCATTCCTAATCGACGTGTGGAACAATATAAAACCAATACTCGACAACCTATGGTGGACACACTACAGATACTAAAAGCACCAGAAAATATTCACCTTCAATTAACACACTCGAAGGGTGAATCCCCTCAGAGTGAAAGGTGAAACATCATGAAAAAAGGTACTCGAAGGGATTCTATGCAATTGCACGCTGTTTTCACACGTGGTGTGTTGTACTGGTTGCACAAAATATCCTACA
>JAUQYY010000344.1 GCA_030587505.1 Candidatus Sigynarchaeota archaeon | reverse complement strand
TCTTCATTCTCCTCACATCATCCTCAGTGAGCACCACATCATCCCCATCAAACGCATCTCCCACCCCAGCATCACTCCCGGAACGCCGAACCATAACAACCACCTAACCAAAAACAAACCACAAATAAACCATACCCAAAAAAATATATAAACCCCTACCCACCCCCCAAAAAACGACACAACAAACAAAGGAACATCAGACTACAAATGACTTCTCCAATTTTTTCAAAATATCCAACGCAACCTTCTTACCGCTAATGAGCATCCCCCCGAAGATGGGGCCCATCCTGGGGCCTCCTGAGACTGCGTTGGCTGCCATTCCTGCTACGAAGAGTCCTGGGTAGATTTCTTTTGTTGTTTCTGTGAGCATTTTTTCTGCGACTTCGGTCCACATTGGTTTTTCTCCTATGATTTTTCCGGTTTCTGTTTCTAGTCTGGCTCCGGGGATTTTTCTTTGTACGACGTGGCAGATTTCTGCGTCGTGGCCTGTTGCGTCGACTACGTATTTGCATCTGATGGTCATGGGGTCTACGTGTAGTTTTGCCATTTCTACGGCGGTCCAGTTGATTACTACGCCTGTGATTTTGTCCGCCTCTCGGATCATAACGTCTTCGACGCTTATTAGGTTGAATATTTTTGCCCCTGCGTTTATTGCGCCTGCTGTTAGCTTTGCAACGGTTTCTAGGGAGTTTGCTACGTAGTAGCCTTCTTCGAGTTCTTCTGATTTGATACCAAAGTCGTCTAGGATTTCTTTTCCTTCTTCTTGTACTACTATTTTGTTGAACATCATTCCTCCTCCGTGGCATCCTCCGCCTGTGCTTAGTTTTCTTTCGAAGACTACCGTGTCCGCTCCGCCCTCTGCGAGGTATCTGGCTGCTGTGAGTCCTGCTGGTCCGGAGCCTGCTATTACGACGTCTACGTCTGTTGCTTCCAGTAGTTCCTTTGTGTAGGATTCGATTATTAGTCTGGTTATTACAATTTCGTTGAGGGGCACTTTTTTCCCTCCTTATCTCGGGTTTAAAGGGGTCCGAGGGTTACTTTAAGCGTAGAGGTAATTGTATCATATAAATCTAGCGAAACAGTTATTATTTGCTTCATAAAATTGTTTCGGGCGGTGCTTTTGAATCTTTAGTGTGCGGGTTTAATGGTTTTGAGGAGAGTTTTTCATATGAAGGAAGTTGGTAAGTATCTCTTTTCGGAGGATTTATACTACACTAAGGATCATCTTTGGGTGAAAGTTGAGGATAATGAGAGTGTCAGAGTTGGCTGGAGTGACTTCGCCCAGAAGATTGCGGGTAAGGTCGTGTACGTGAAAGTAAAAGATGTGGGTGCAGAGGTTAATCAGGGAGACGTTTTCGGCTCTATAGAGACGGGGAAGTGGGTGGGGAAGCTCTACGCCCCGGTTGGAGGAGTAATCAGGGAGGTTGGAAAGGTGGTGGTCAATCCCAAGCTAGCGAACAGCGATCCCTACGGGGAGGGATGGTTTGTGGTGATTGAACCCTCAAATTTGGATGAGGATCTAAAGAGTCTTCTGCATGGTGAAGAGGCTTTGGAATGGCTTAGGAAGGAGATAAGGGAGAGAACAGGTGAGGAAGTGTAAGCTACCAACAGGTGAGGAAGTGTAAGCTACCAGGGAGTAAACCTCCCTCCCATCTTTGATGAGGGGGCTAACCCGCATACTTTCTTTTGATGTTTTATGCTTTCATAAGGTCTTTTACTGCTTTTTTGGAGGGGACTGTTTGTCTTTCTGTGGTGCGTATGGTTTAAAATGCTTCGTATGTATATTCTCATTGGAGGGTGTTGTGTTTGGTTGATCTTCGCCCTTGGGTTTTGGAGAGTCACATTTCTCGGATTGCTTCTGAGATTCGGGAGGTTGAGAGGAGTCGCAAGAGGCTTGCTGAGGTTTTCCGTAAAATTAAGGATAGGGATATTTCAGGCTTGTTGGGTCGTGCTGGTTTTCTGGATATTTTCGAGAAGAAGCTGGCTTACCCTGTTAGTCCCGTTGGGCTTGAGGGGATGAGGGTTGCCGCTGTGGATGGAGGTTTGATAAGTAGGTCGTTTCGGGGAATTGACCTTATGCTCATTAGGGCAGTCGCCGCGATTTTTATCTACGGGGCTGAGGGGCGTGTTGAGGTTGAGTACTTTCCGAAGGAGTATCCTCCCCCCTCGATTGTTTCGAATCTGGAGCCTCTGTCTAGAAGCGATTTTGAGGTTTCTGCTTCTCTGGAGCGTTTGATGGCTGAAATCAAGGTTGCCACCGACGCCCAACTACGGCACTCGATGGATATGATTATTCTGGATGGGGCGATACTTCCCCAGACGAGTGACAGGCCCTCATCTCCACCGCTTGTTAAGAAGTATGGAAGGGTTTTGAAGGCGCTTGAGAAGCTTTACCGTGTGTCCTTCGACAACGGGGTTCTCCTTGCCGGTGTTGTTAAGGATAGTCGGAGCACGAGGTTCATTCAGATACTCTCCCGGCTGGCCCCTGTGCTCCTAGACAAGGTTGAAGAGTTGAAAGACCTGCTGGCATTCGACTATAGGAGGGTGATTCAACGCACCATGGACACGGAGTTTTTGTACCGTTTCCTGGATGTGGGTGAGAGAACGGCGATCCTTAGGTACGCGGAGAACAGTGAGAAGTACGCCCCACTGAAAGATATTGGGCAAGAATGGGCGGAGAGACTCAATGTCTTTTATCTCAAGCCGGTTGAACTGGACAGCCCCTTAAGAGTCGAATTCCTATCGAGCGGGGCGGATACAATAAAAACCGCTCAAAAAATCTCCTCGCTCATCTACTCCCTGTCCTGCCACCACTCCGAGTTCGGATTACCCTCGGTGCAGGTTGAAGCCCATGCTCAGGCGAGGCTCTTGGAAACCGACTTGGACTTCATTTATGACCAGATAGTACAGAAGGCAGGTATGACTCCTTCCCTCATGAAGACCAGAAAAACGTTTGGTTTATAATTCCTTACTCGTTATTAAGAGAAAGACACTATGACAAGATATCCTTAAAACATCTCGTCACTAGATTGTTTGTGAGGAGAAATATGGGAATGAAGTTCTTAGGCACTGTGATCACCTCGAATTATCCACCGGGTCCAACCACTTCAGAATTCAGTTTCGTTATAACCAATAATGAGCCGGTCCCAGTGAGAAAGGGACAGTATGTTCAGATCAGTACTGAGGACGGATTACTGCTGGGTATGGTTCAAGAGATAATCAAAACCAATCGCTTCTACTCCCACGCCGAGTACGTGAAGGAATATGAACGGAGAGGACAACCCTTAACTTCAATCTTTCCGTGTGACCGGTGGGATATGCTCATCGCGAACGCGAAGCCTCTAGGCGTTTTCTCCGATGGGTTTTTTGACAAGGCGAGTTTCCCACCCTCGCCGGGTGAGCGGGTTTACATGGCTGACGACGAGATCCTCGTAGACTTCCTGGGTCTCGATGTTGAGAACGGACTCTATTTGGGTGACCTGCGTTTCCACGATGTGCGTGTTTCTCTCAACATGACACGGCTCCTGCAGAAGCACCTAGCCATCCTGGCCATGAGTGGGAGTGGAAAATCCTACCTCGCCTCGGTGTTAGTCGAGGAACTGCTGTCGAGAAGACCCGAGAGCGGCAGGGTAGCGGTTGTAATTGTTGACGTTCACGGTGAATACGCTTCCCTTGCGGATAAACCCGACAAGAATGGCCAGCTTGATCTCTCCGATAAAGTGAATGTTGTGAAAAGCTCGTTCGTACAGTTCGCCACCCCCCTCATATCAAGCAGGTGGTTTGGAGCGTTTCAGCCGGAAATGTCTCCGATACAGCTCCGTGAACTTGGAAGAATCATCAACGAGATGAGAAAAGAATACCAAGGAAAATCATACTCTCTTACGGAGCTGCTGACACGGATAGAGAACGATGACAGGATGTCTCAGAGGACGAAGGAGGCGCTTCTTGGATGGCTCTATGAGCTGGAAGACACGAAACTATTTGGAACAGAGGAAGCGCCAGACCTAGAAACTATAGTCAAACCGGGCAACGCGGTTATCCTAGACCTGAGTGAGACCACAAGCCTCAAGAAAAAACAGTTAATCGTAAGCTACCTCGCATCAAGACTTTTCGCTCTCAGAAGAAGAGGCAGGATTCCTCCGTTCATGCTTGTTCTTGAGGAGGCTCACCAGTTCTGCCCGCAGGCTAGACAGGAGCTTGCAATCTCCAAAAGCATCATAGAGCAGATAGCGAGGGAGGGGAGAAAGTTCTACGCCTCCCTCTGCCTGATAAGCCAGAGGCCCGTGAGGCTCTCAACAACCGTTCTCAGCCAAGCCAACACACACATCATACTCCGAATCACAAACCCCAACGACCTAGACACCATAAAGGCAAGCTCAGAAATGATAACCTCAGAAACAGCCGGAATGATATCCAGTCTTCCTGTCGGCGAGGCTCTAATAGTAGGCAGCGCGGTAAACTATCCAGTCTTCGTGAAAATCCGGCGAAGATACACCAAGGAATCCACCTACGAAATAAACCTAGAACAAGCAGCTAAGAACTACGAAGAGGAACCAGCCGTAGAAATAGAATAAAAACTAAGGGGTTCAGAAACCGTGTACGTGTTCTTGTTTTTTACATTACTTGAGTTTAAGATTTAAACAGGATTCGAATGATTTATTTACAATAGTAACCTAACTAGATAGTAAATCAATTTGTAAGGGGATTTAGCATCATGAGTCTAGATTTTGGTGAAGGAGTGGATAAAATAAAAATAAGGGTACTAACCGAGAACACGACGGACATAACACTTACGACGGACGAGAGGTTCAGGGACAAGGTTCAGCAGCCGGGGGCCTCGACGGTGATGTGCTTGGCGGAGCACGGTCTAGCCATGCTTTTCGAGGTAACCTCCGGCGATTCGGTTCATACTTTCCTGCTGGATGCTGGGGGGCCGATGGGTTCCGTTTCAAACAACATGAAGGCTCTACAGATTGATCCATCCAAGATTGAAAAGTTTGTTCTCTCACACGGCCATTTTGACCACTTCGGTGGAATCAATCACATAATCAACCAGTTTTCCCCAGGGACAGAGATCATAGTCGCCAAGAACGCGTTTTTACCCAAGTACGCGTTAACAGGCGAGCTGATGGGGGTGTCTATGGAACTCGGCAAAGAAAAATTTGAGCAGCTTCAAAAGGAGAACAAGATAAGGCAGCTGCCAGCTCTCAACAGGGATCTTTTCAACGAGCAGATAAAGAACAACAATCTAAAGCTTATTGAGACGAATGAACCAGTAGAACTCGCCTCGGGAGTGTGGACCAGCGGCGAAATAGAAACACCCCTGAAAGACGAGCTATCCACCGGGCTATACGTTCAGAGGAACGACGAAATAGTCTTCGACGACTTCAGAGACGAAATCTCAATCTTCATAAACGTAAAGAACAAGGGCCTAGTCATTCTCACCGGCTGCGGACACACAGGCATAATTAATACGGTCAAAATGGCCCAGAAGCTCTCCGGGATCAATAAGGTCTACGCGCTGATCGGCGGCTACCACATGAACTGGGCGAGCAAGGAAAGAATCGACAGAACAATAAAATTCCTCAAAGAACTAAACCCAGAAATTCTCTGTGCAATGCATTGCAGCGGTTTCAATTTCACCGCCCGGCTTATGAACGAAATACCCGAATCATCCGTTCTAGGAATCGTTGGAACCACTTTCACCCTCTAGTTTGACCAATGTTCAATCTCTCTACCTTTTTTTCTGTAGTCTCGTAAACACTAAAGGCTAGACGCTTCAGCGAAGAACTCTCCGATTTTCAAGTGGAGAAAATTATCAGAAAGCTAAAATGAGAAGAGAAAAAGAATTTCAAAGTGGAAGGAAACCAGCTACAGAAAGCTGTCGGGAATCCCTAGTAACGGTTGTAGTCTACGAGCATTGGAGTCGTTTTTACTGACACAGCGTCGCTTCTGAAGTTCTTAGGCATTCTTTCATGACTCTCTAACTCCTATTTCACGTTTGGCGTTAGTTTTCTTGTGTTGGTGGAATCCGCGAACGTCCGTAAAGACAAAAGTGTGGCGCCCTCAGAATCATCAGTCAAGCTGACCAGCCTGAGGACGTTAGTGTTCCAAATAATCTGGAGGACCCCCTCTACGGTTATGTCTACCGTAAGCCCTGAGTTAAAATCCTTCCAACTCATCACTGTTAGACAGAGATGTCTAAGATGCCCCTTAAGAGATGACGATCAGTATCTTCTCAACAGCCGGCTCGCACACTTTACGAACTCCGTTTGTGCCTTTGGGTTACCCACATGTACTGAGGGCACCCTTGTGTTCACCGGGTTCGTAGTGGCTCTTTAAAAGGCCGGCTTTTTCCAGGATTTTCACCTGCGCTGAGACGTTGGCTTCTGTCTGCTTGAGTGTTTCCGCTATTCTGCTCACGTCCATCTTCTTCTCTCTGAGGAGTCTCAGGATTTCCCATCTTGTTTGGGATGCTAAGGCCTTTGCTATCTTCGCTACTTCTTCATTTTTGACGGTGAGTTCCGCCATTATCTTCACCTTTTTATTTTTCTTAATGAAAACAGTACCTTATAAGTCTTTATAAATTTATCCTATTT
>JAUQYY010000338.1 GCA_030587505.1 Candidatus Sigynarchaeota archaeon | reverse complement strand
CCTTCCAAAAATTTTTCTATTTCTTCTTCTGCGTTGTCGGCTCGGATGTATATGGGTACGTTTGCGAGTCCGGTGGCTATGTAGCTTGATAGTAGCCATTCCCCGGGTGTGAATTCGAGGGTTTTTTCGAGTATGTTCTTGTCTATCATGAAGGTGTTGCTGATTAGCCCCCTGTCGTAGGGTCTTGGTAGGGTGCTGACGAAGTATGTGTGCAGTTGTTGGAGGGCGCTCGTGTTTAGGTGGGCTATTCTCTGTGTGGCTATGCAGCCGCCGAGCCCGTACTTTCTTCCCTGTCTTAGTAGTCTTTCGACCTCGATTGAGCACTGCCTGTCTATTCCGGAGACGCTCCCGGGGTTTGCGACGAATTCCTGGGCCTCGTCCCAGACGAAGAGCACGTAGGGTTTCACCCTGAACTCCCTCTTTCTCTGGGCGAGGATGTCTCGCGTTAGGTCGATGACCAGCTGCTTTATTGTCTGGGAGTCGCTGATGGAGATGCAGATTAGCCGGGTGTCCCCCTCCACGAGTTCCAGGATCGCATCCGTGGTTAGTCCGTCGTCGCCGGTGAGTTCCTCCATGTCTCGGAAGTAGCGCGCCATGCGTCCTCTCGAGGTGAACCAACCGTAGAGGGAGCTCTTATCGTGGACGTTGAAGCCCGCGGCTATGCGTGGCGCCTCAACGGCGAGTCGGGATACGAACTCTCTGTCTATCTCGTCGGATTCGGCGTATCCCTTCTCCACCATGTATCTCGCGGTGAACACCTCCACCTCCTCGAGCGCCTCAACGTAGTGTGTTTTGCTCCTGTTGTCTGCTTTTAGCGTGGCTACGCTGTCGAGGAACTCTTTGAATGTGGGGGTTCTCAGAACCTCCCTGACAAAGTGGGAGACCTTGCCCTGGTTGAAGATTTCCTCCATCCCCACGAGCACTTTTGGATTGTCTTCGAAGAGCTTTGGTTTGACGATGGAGTTGTGGAACTCCTCCGGGTTCTCCGCCCTGTTCTCCAGGATTATTTTGGAGGGGATTTTCGAGTCAGCGAACATGTCCATAAGGAGGAAGGGGTACTCACAGGATATGTCGAAAATCACTATTTTTGTGTCCTCGGTGTGGATTAGGATTCTTCTCAGAATGTTGGAGAGCATGTTGCTCTTGCCTCCCCCCGTGAAGGCGAAGATGCCGAAGTGGTACCGCACCAGGGAGTCGTAGTCCACATATATGGGAATGTTCTCAGCCGAAGCCTCAAACATCTTAATTGTTCCGAGCCTTGGGTCCTTCCACGGGTCGCTGCTCGTCTCCTCCGAGCTGAAATCCAACTCTTCGAGGACGCTGCGGTTGTACATATCCTTAATCATTTCCTTGTTAAGAACGTAGACTCGCTCGCCGACGACTGGGTATGAGAATCCGCGCTCGTAGCGGAACTCTCCGTTTTCTCCCGTCACGAGGTCGTAGTTTATCGGGATTGCGGATATCTGGATGACCATGGTGCTCTTATCGCTTGTCTCCCAGTCGCTAACCGACTGCTCGATAACCTCGAACTGCAGGGGATAGTACTGGTAGTCCTTCAAACCCATCAGGCCGAAGTGCTCGGGCCAGAAGCGGAGAATCTCCATCAGGGTGTACCTGGTTTCACCCGCCTCCTTTGTTCTAAAGTTTCTCACCGCAAGAAGCATACCCGAATCAATCAGCCGCAGAAGGTCACGGTCGTACTCCGCCAAGACCCGGCAGGTGTAGGGTGAAGACGTTCCAAACTCCTCGCTCGGGGTCTCCCGGGTTGGAACCACCCTCCCGAGTCTAGCCTTAAACTTTCCATCGAAATCCGTAAAGTACAATCTAAGCTCTTCGTCTAAGCCGCTCAAGCTCACCCCTCCTTTCACGGAAGCTGGTCATATAGTAAACAAACCTCTTTAAATCCTTATTCGTCATAATCCACTCCCTGGCGGTGTCAATAACATTCTTGAAAAGAGAATAGTTCCACTTGGCCACGTTGTCCGCGATGAACAGCGGCTTGTTGTGGCCGAAGACCTCTGGAATGGTTGAGCTGGTTGTGGCGGACAGCACCACCAGGACGAGGTTCTGAAGCTCGTTGCAGGAGCCCTCCCTCCCCGTTATGAAGACGTCCACAGGCTCCTCACCCACATAGATCTGGCGGAAGCTAGCTATGTTCTCGGGCTTCATGTCGTACTCCGGGTAAGCGAGTCTGTCTATGAGAAGAACGTTGCTCCTGAGCTTCGGGTCGTGCTCAGCCTCCTGAAGCTGAATGTACGATTTGAGAAACAATCGCTCCATGGTGATCTTGTTCTTCCTAGCCCCCCTGACGTAGCCGGGTCCCCGATCATGGTCAGGCACAATGGTCGTGAAAGCCGAATCGTACTCAACCAAGCCCCAGGGCGGGTGAATGGAATCGGAGCACCGGAAGGAGAACGACTGCAGAAGCATCCTATCGGTGTTGGGGAGAATCGAAAACGACTCCGGCGAAACGGTGCAGCCGAAGAGGCCGTTGTTCGAGCAGACCGGAATGAAGTGGTTCTTAAAGTCGCTCGCCGCCGTGTCCTTGGTGATTCCCAGGAGGAGAATCCGCCTCTTCCAGCACTCCTCAATCAGCATGTAAAAGCAGAAGAGCGTGAGAAAAGCCAAGTCCAGCGTCGAAAGGTACTGAGAGGAACCGTCCTCCCTCTCAACAATCATGTTACTCGCCGCAGAATCCACAACACCCTCCTGGAATATTCTCCGCCCCAAGGAACAAACCATCCCGGAGATTCTAGCCCAAGAATCCTTATACCTTGGGTTAATACGGTACCTGGAATGGTCCTCAAGAATTATGTTCTCCCTCACAAGGCTCTTAAGATACCTGCCCACCTTATCCACTCGAACGGGGTCCCTCACCCCAAGCTCCCCACAGATCTGTTTCAGGGTGAGTGGAGTGTCCCTACTCTCCAGGAGGAAGACGAGGCTGTGGCGCAGAAAGTCGCCCCGGGCAGGGGGGAGGCTGAGCCCCGGGTTCAGGACACGGTACCTGCCGATGAACAGGTCGTTCTTATCTATGGGCACGCCGTCAACCACGTATCCGAGAATCGCGCACTTCTTGTCCCAGTAGGTTTTCTTCGAGGTTTCCTTTGCGATGGCACGCTGGGTTCCCGACAGAGAACGATCAAGGAACAGGATGCGTGCAGGGTCTTTGGGGTCGGTGGCTAGGAGGTAGGCGAGATAGTACTCCGCGAAGGTCATGATCCAGTCCGCAATCTGCGAGTTGTCCGCTATCTCCTGCTCGGACAGCGGGCGGGACAGTAAGCCCTCGGGGTCCTCGCCCTCCCTGAAAAACGTTTGATCAATCTCCGGAACCTCGTTAACGTACACCGGAACACAGCTCGAAATCCCCCTACCCTCCTCAAGGTGCTTGGTGTAGTACTCCACCGTGGGCCTGGAATCCCTGTGGAATCGTATCTCGCCCCTGGCGGCGTAGGCACCGCCGAAGAAAAGGATGAAGTCGAAAAGCCTCCTCGAATACTCGGTGCCATCCACCGCCGCGAACCCAACCCGGTCGGTGCCGAAAAAGTCCACGGCAGTGTCGTAGGCCCTCTCATAGCTCAGGTCGGTGAACAGCAGTCTGGAGATGAAGTTGTTCACGTCCTCCGCCGAGGAGAACCTGTTCCTGTAATCGTTGAGCTGACGCTCAACACCCCTCAGCAGAATACTACTAATCCTGCTAATCTGAGAACTCAGGAAAGACCTACCCATAAACAACAACTCCCACAACCAACACTGGTTCCCGGAAACACGTCGAAGAGCGCCTGCAACCCCCAAGTCCAACCACTTTATAGTACAATAATAAACGGAACCAAATTTAAAGGTATCACCCACCCACTCCACCCAACCCCCACAATTAAA
>JAUQYY010000331.1 GCA_030587505.1 Candidatus Sigynarchaeota archaeon | reverse complement strand
AGTAGGGTATGCGAACGTACACGGCGTCGCCAGCCGGGGGAAGAAGCATGGGTGGAATACGCACCCCCTCACTGAAGGGTTTTGAATCGTAAGCCTCAAACACGGCCGCCCAAACCGGGCCGCGGGGAGACCGCACCAGGAGAGGGTTTCTTCTCGGATGGTTGCCACAGTACGTCCAGTAGGGATCCTCGATGGGAAACCCCCTAATCTCGCAGAAGGGCTCCCAACTCCTACCCGAATTCACACTGTTAAAGGGGCAGGTGGCACAACAGTCACTTCCACCATTCGGCATAAAAACCACCTAACAGATGGAAAGTACAACCCTCTACTGTTATAAAAATGTAACACATCCGCATTAAGACTTGGATTAAAAACTACCGCGGTTAAACTCTCTGGAGATGGATAATCCCTTAGAAAGGCTAGTTAAGGTATTTAGAAGTGAAAAATCAGGTGTCTTGGCTTTGAGCCAGGTTTTATAAACACTTGTATTCTTTTAGAATACGGTGAACGTTTTGGCTTTTAAGGTCACTACCGTCAGGCTGCCGAAGAAACGGTGAAAGCTCTTGAGGGCCTCGCAAAGATGCGTCACAGGGAGAAATCCGACATCATGAGGGAAGCCCTACAACTTGGTATCAGGGAGTTGAAGATTCGCTTAGCTCTGGATTTGTACACCAAGGGCAGGATTTCGTTTGGAAGAACGGCGGAGCTTTCGGGTTTGGGATACAGGGAACTCTCCCTCGAACTCAGGAGGAGAAACATCCCCATCAGATACGGTGAGGAAAGATTCAACGAAGATGTTAAGCAGCTGGTTGGCTAGTTGACAGCATCCTCAGACGCTGGTCCGCTTATATGGCTAGGAAAGTGTAAGCTTTTACACCTGCTAAGAAAGTTATACTCAGAGATAGCAGTTCCCGAAGCTGTCTACAAAGAGGTGGTCACACGCGGACTTGAAAAGGGCTTCAGAAACGCTCGAATAGTAGAAAAAGCCCTCAAAGAAGGGTGTGTGAGAGTCCACAAGGTTGACAAGCAGTTCAAAGAAAGGGTTGGTAGCGATAGGCTGTTTGCATATCGTCGGCCTTTTGTGGCTATGGAGTGTTGGAGGCGAACGCTTCTTCATAGAACCTTTTCAGGAGTTCTTTTCCACCAGGTTTGGGGATTTCCCTACCCTCTCTTTTTGCTGTCTCGAGCCAAAGTTCAATAGCGGTTTTAACCTCTTCGAGCGCTTCCTCCTCGCTTTTACCGAAAGCTGAACATCCTGGAAGCTCGGGAACAAGAGCAATGTATCCCTCGTCTTCTTCACTGTAAAAGATTTCTATCGCATATTTATACATCCACATCTCCTTCCTCTAGCAAATTATACTTTTCTACGATTTTTATAAATTGTTTTACTTGATAAGGCTTTGCCTTTCCACCGACATTCTGAAAATTTAACATCTCATTTATTCCATCCAGAACGTAAATTCTGTGACTTCCTCTCCCTCCCCTGAACCTAAAACCAAAAACTTCCACGATTCTACACAATTTCTCAAAGCGAACATTCTTAGGATTCTTTTTTAACTCCTCAAACAATTGTCGCTTATTCACTTAGCATCCCCCCTTTAAAACGTGCTTTGCTCGGATTTAGTTTTAACAAGTTTAGCGTAGCTTGGGTTTTGTACGCTTTTAAGGAAAAACAGCAAATTAACAACCACCATGGGACATCTGAAACTCAACTTTTGAAGCAACCCTGAGAACACGGTAACTTACCAACACTTAAAGATCAAAGTTAAGGACGTTAACCACACAATTCCTTTCACGCAGAGTCAAATATCGTAGAGAAACGCAAACCCGCGTTTAAAGGCAAGTAGCCACCAAACCTTTTCCTCATTTATTTGAAAAGGGCCGAAAATGTGGAGCGTGGCGGAGGGCACGTAAAGATAATGTAATAATAAAGAAAGGCAAGCTGCAGGTTGAAAAAGAGGAAGGAGACACAGTACCCTAATTCCATAACCACTCTTTTTAGCTCAACACACAGCAGCCCTTAGAACCACCGTAAACTCGGACGAGGGTAAGTTTTTAGAGAAGCCGAACCTATTGTTAGATGTCACCTAGAAGGCACTACGCTAGCGAGTTAAAGTGAGGCTTGGACGAAGATGAAGCTTAACATACTCAGAATTGTTGCCCACGGAGATTGGGACGGAGTGGTGGGGGCAGGACTACTCTCCCGCGTCTATAGCGTGCCCCTGGAATTCCCCTTGGAGCTCGCGGACCTCACCGTGGAGAACGCAGTCTGCATCGAAATCACACCCGGCCGCGTCAAAGAGCTGCGAAACTCCCTCGTGGTAGACCACCACGGAACCACAGCAAGGCTGGGCGTAGACGAGCACGGAAACCAGTGGATACTCCAACCGGAGTACAAGGCGGTCTCCTCACTCATAGCGGACCACTGGCAGTTGGAGTTCCCCGAAGAGTGGAGGAAAGCCGTCGAAGAGGTTGACACCGCAACACTCACATCGAAGCTCAGCCAAACCCTCTGGAAGGCCTACAGAGTAGACGCGCAGAACTTTCCACGCCAGTGGGTGGCAGAAAAGGTCAGGAGAGGAAGCTGGGAAGAGATTCGACGGTGGGCGGAAGAACAGCAGGCGGAGTACCAGAAGGTTGAGGAAAAAGCCGAGGAACTCGTGGCGAGGAGCAGAAACCTCACACCCGAATCGGTCTACTTCACGTTCCAGTTCAACGACAAGTGGGAGAGAGGGGCCTCCAAAAACGCTATGCTCACCCTGGAAGAAAAGGCACCCATAGTTGTGGCCATAGGAATGGACAAGCAGAGGGTGAAAAGCGGAACCATAGCCACCAAGAGAAACCTCGACCTGTCAAAAATCTACCAGCACCTGAGAGGCGAAGGCTACAGTTCAGGCGGACACAAAGCAGTGGGCGGATTCCAAGCCCTAACAAACAAAACCCTCAAACAAACACTAAAAGACCTGAAAAAAGCAATCCAGCAAGCAAACCTCCGACACGACCACTAATGAGGAAAACCCTTCGAACCAGAGCACCA
>JAUQYY010000323.1 GCA_030587505.1 Candidatus Sigynarchaeota archaeon | reverse complement strand
GGTAGGTGTGCCCTTAATCCCACTTAAGGGTATCGCCTACCTAAACACTAATTTTCAAATACTGAACATATTCGTAAAGTTTATATAGAAGTGCTATAACACTGTCCCGCAGCGAAAACAAGTAATTTTTAACGCTATAAAAATCGAAAACGAGGAGGATAAACATGGCACAGTTAGGAGGTACGCCTGTTCTCATATTGAAAGAAGGTTCGGAACGAACAGTTGGAAGAGACGCTCAAAGAACAAATATAATGGCAGCCAAAGTGATTGCTGAAGCAGTTAGAACCGCTCTCGGCCCTCTAGGTATGGACAAGATGCTGGTTGACAGTTTCGGCGACGTAGTGATCACCAACGACGGGGCGACGCTTCTAAAGGAGATTGACGTGCAGCACCCCGCCGCGAAGATGATGGTGAACATAGCAAAGACCCAGGACGATGAGGTGGGAGATGGTACAACCACCGCGGTTGTTCTCGGCGGCGAACTTCTTAAGAACGCTGAGTTTCTGCTGGATCAGGAGATTCACCCAACCGTTATCATTGAGGGTTACAGGAAAGCCACAGAGAAGGCCTTAGAGGTCATCGACGAGATTTCAACCGAGACCTCGATTGATGATGAGGACATGCTGAAGAAGGTTGCCATGGTGTCGATGAGCAGCAAGGTGGTTGCTGGCGCGCGAGACTATCTCAGCGACATCGCGGTGAAAGCGGTGAAAATGGTTGCGGAGCAGGTTGACGGCAAGTGGGTTGCTGACATCGACAACGTGAAGGTTGACAAGAAGGAAGGTGAAAGCCTAGAGAACACAATGCTGGTCAACGGAATAATCTTGGATAAGGAGATAGTTCACCCAGGGATGCCCAAGAGAGTTGAGAACGCAAAAATCGCGCTACTATCCTGCCCACTGGAGATTGAGAAGACAGAGTTTGACGCGAAGATAAACATCACGAACCCGGACCAGATGAAAGCTTTCCTGGACCAAGAGGAGCAAATGCTTAAGAAAATGACGGATAAAATCATCGAAGTTGGCGCCAACGTGGTTCTTCTCCAGAAAGGAATTGACGACATAGCTCAGCACTACCTCGCCAAGGCGGGTGTTCTAGCGGTCAGACGCATAAAGAAGTCCGACATGGAGAAACTCGCCAGAGCAACCGGGGGCGAAATAATCACCAACATCGAGGACTTATCCGCGGATGACCTAGGCGAGGCTGAGGTTGTCTACGGGAAGAAGATAGGCGACGATGACATGGTGTTCATTGAGGGGTGCAAGAACCCCAAGTCAGTCAGCATCCTAGTTAGAGGAGGCACCGAACTCATCGTTGACGAGGCCGAGCGCGCACTCCACGACGCCCTATCCGTGGTTCGCGACGTGATCGAGGATGGCAGGATTGTACCAGGTGGAGGTGCGACGGAGATTGAGGTCTCGAAGAGACTGAAGGAGTACGCGGACACGCTCGGTGGCCGTGAGCAGCTAGCCGTGAAACAGTTCGCCGAGGCTTTGGAGGTGGTTCCAAGAACCCTCGCCGAGAACGCGGGTCTGGACCAACTGGACATCCTCGTCGAGTTGAGAGCGAAACACGTTAAACCCGAGGACTACGTGTATGGTGTAGACGTCTTCACCGGCGAGATCCAAGACATGACAAAGATGAACGTCTGGGAGCCAGCGGCGGTCAAGAAGCAGGCGATCAAGTCGGCGAGTGAAGCCGCTCAGATGATTCTAAAGATTGACGACGTTATAGCCGCATCAAGTAAAAGTTCGGGTGGAGGCCCAAGTTCGCCTCCCGGCGGCGGTGAGGAAAGCGAGTACGGCGGCGGAGAAGACTAGGACGAACTGCCCCCAAGATACGGAAAAGACTTAAAAGGATAAAAGATAATTCAGTGTACACCATATTATTCCCTTTTATTTCAACATAAGATGCGGGGGCTACTATCATAGAACAGATGGAAATCAAAATCGGACCACCTAGGCTCACTAAATATGAAAGGTCGAGAATTATTAGCACCAGAGCCTTGCAGATTACCATGGGTGCGCCGATATTGATTGACCTGCCCAGCAAGATAACAGATCCAATCGAAATCGCTACCACCGAGCTGGAATCTGGAATATTACCTATAGTCATCCGCCGTTCTCTGCCGAATGGGCAATATCAGGATATTCCCGTTAAGTTGCTTCTACAGGAAGATTAATGTTTCCCACGTATTCCTTTTTATTTTGATTGGCGGTGTATAAAACGACGAAGGTGTACCATCTTAAAGATAATTCAATTGTCAATATCCGGGACGCCACCCCGAAGGACTTGGCAGATATTTGGAATATTTTTCGCTCAGTCGTTAAAGAGAAGAAGTGGATCCCCGTGCTCTTCATAGGGGAGGGTGAGTTTGAACGCCTATCTTGGTTTTCGCACCACAAAAGTACGGGTAGTATTATTTTGGTCGCGGAGATGAACGGGGAGGTTGCGGGACACTGTTTGATCGAACACGATGATTGGGACGCTGCGGCGCACGTGGGCAACCTTGGAATAATGGTCGCCGCTAGGCACAGGGGGAAGGGTGTGGGAAACGCGTTAATGCTTGAGGCTATCCGCAGGGCGCGTGAGAAGGGATTTGAGAAGATCTGTCTGAGCACATTTAGCGACAACTTGGCTGCGATAAGACTCTACAAAAAACACGGGTTTGAAATAATTGGTGTCAGAAAGAAACAGTTTAAAATGAGGGAGGAGTACAAGGACGAGGTGCTAATGGACTTAATGCTTGAATCTTAGTAAGGGCTCTGTTTTCAAGTTACACTTTTCTGAGCGCTCCCCGATACAGATTCACAACCTCATCATGTAATTTGTCTCCAATTTTTTCCCAGTGTTTCTCAGCTTCTTCTCGATTTCCCGAAGACAACGCCTTAGCCACCCTTGCCAGTTCTAGGTGCTTATCAGTCAAATTACCCATCCTGCAAGCGTTTAGCGCCTCGTCTGAGAAGTATTTTGCCTGAGGTATATCATCAGCAATAATCGATGTGAACGAAGCCAGTGAGAAGTAGTCGGAGGCGGAGGCATAGTCCTCAGCGTTCAGCGCGTCCTCAGCGTGTTCCCTATAGTAGCGCATCCATTTGTCCAGTTTAGACATCAAACCACCCTACAGTTAATTTTAACGCCTGCTTTTTTCAATTTATTTGAACATTTTGGGAGAAATCATTTAAATAGGAGATACTAAAGAGTTAGCGTTCAATATGGAGTGGAAGCAGAAAAAGGTGCCTCCCAGAAAGGAGCTGGTTAAAACTACTGTCGTGAAGGTGGTTAGATTTATGGGTAAATGGAAAGAACTTGATGAGAGGTTAAACAGGTATCTTAGACTAGCAACCTTTCCCATTGGGGTGAAGCTGTTAGAAAATGAAGAGGAGCTAAAAAACATTAGCAGACTGAAAAGACCAGATAAGAAGATAGCGCTCTGCCAAATATTCAGCTATTCAAGGTACTACGGGTGGACGATGGGCATCACAAAGGAGGACAACGTTTGCCCCTTGGCGGAGATTGCGGTTGGTTTCGTTGAACCCTACGACATATTCCTAGAGGGATACTTCTTCGTTGGAAGATATAACGAAACGCTGGAGGGCGCCAAAAAAACCGCGAGAATGATTCCCAAGATGCCCCACGGAAAATTTTCCGCCATAGTCTCCGGGGCTCTTAGAAGAATAGAGTACGACCCAGACCTGATAATGATTTACGGGAACACCGCCCAAATGTTGAGAATAATACAGGGCGCACTCTGGAAAACGGGTGGAAGAATCACCATGTCAACCTTTGGCGACGCCGTCTGCGCAGACACCATATCAAACGCATACCTCACAGGTGAACTGCAAATAGCCATGCCGTGCCTCGGCGACAGACGCTTCGGACTCGCGATGGACAGCGACCTAGTAGCCTCCATACCATTGGAAATTGTTGATTCGGTGATAGAAGGGCTGGAGGGAACACACAAGGGAGGAAGCCGCTACCCCATACCTTACCAGATATGTACTCCGGAATTCTTCCTCAAAATGAAGGACCAGATTGAGGCGGCGAAAAGAGGAGCAAAATAGTTTGGTTCTTAGTCGCGCTGGATGGAGGTGAGGATCTCTCTCAGCTTTTTAGCCATCAGGTTGAATATTTTTTCTCCCTTCTCCGCGGAGGCTCTTCGAGGGTCGCCCATAATCCCTGTTTTCATCCATTTCCTCCCGGAAGGCGTTACGAGAAAGGGGGGAGCCTGTGGCTGCTCTTCGACTAACTTTTCCATTTTAACCGCTTCAGGCTTCAGAAACAGCATGAGGGAGGTTTCAAGCTCCGCGGCGTGGTGGGGAAACGTGTCCAGAGTCTTTAGGACTTCCTCTCCTGCCAAGTCAACGCTTGACACCATATAGACTTTCGTGTTCTTATTCTCTAATGTGAATTCGAAGGCAGCCTCCCTCAACGCGATTAGGTGCGTGGATCCCGCGTGGAAACTGAAAAGTACAATCTTTTTGAATCCCTGATTTGTGAATTCGAATAGAATATCCTTAGCCAGTTGTTTGAGTGTATCAAAGCTGAGAGACACCGTTCCGGGGAACTCTCGGGTTGAGCGGCACAAACCATAGTTCACCACAGGGGCCACGAGGAAATCGGTGCCTTCAGCTCCGGCTCTGACTATTGCGTAGCAAAGGTCGCTATCTGTTGATATTGGAAGGTGGGGACCGTGCTCCTCAACCGAACCGAAGGGAATTATGACACAATTTTTCCTTTTTAAGGCTTCTTCAATTTCAACCCAAGTCATATCTTCAATAGTAAACTTCAAATCAGCTTCCTCCTTTTGTTTACAAACAATGCATAATACCATTCTGGTCGAGATGTAGCTTCAACGAAATAATTTACTGAAGTTTACTGAAGAATATCTTTTCTCTCTAAAGGTTTAAACCTTTTTGAAAAACGGGGAAGACAAAGTGCGCCGAAACGCAGAGGTGTTGAGTCTAAGTTTTTCGCAGATTTTGGAAAGTCGGTGGAAGAAGAGTGCTTGCAAATGCTCCACAGGGACACTAAATTTTTGAGGAGATAAGTGAAAGAATAGCCCTGCTATGGGTGATTTTTATAGAGTCTCGTAAAGCCCTTTCCAATCCACCTCTGTTTTTATTGTGTTTTTTAGTTTTTCAATTCGTTCCATGTTTTTGGGCTTCAGTTTTCCAGTTAGCCCCTCCAGCTTGCTTATCGTCGTGTAGGTGTCATAGGGTACCAGGATGACCGGAACGTTTTTTTCTCTGGCCTTTGATAGGACTCGTACATCGGGGTAGAGGTTGCCGGTTAAGATTAGCACCGAGGTACTGGTTTCGAGCGCCGCTAGGGCTATGTCGTCTCTGTCCCCGCCGGCTACCACAGCTTTGTTTACACTGCGTCTGAAGTATCTGATCGCGCTCTCCGCAGTCATGGAACCTACGAGAATATCCTCCACCAAGATATTGTCCAAGTTTTCGGGCGCCTCAAGAATTTCTCCTTCCAGCAGGTCCTGTACGTCGGCTACCGTGGGGGCTGTTAGTTCCTTTTTTTCTTCGATTATTCCCCAGACCTTAAGACCCTTCTCTTCGAGGATGGGTTTGATTATTCCCTTCGCCCTCTGTAGAGATATCCTTGGTACATTGTTTAGAACCGTTCCTACGCAGTTAATTTTTAGAAGGTCTAGTATGGTTTTTCTGAAAACAAGGTCGTCAACGTAGAGGTCGCTGCGAATACGGCCCATTATAAGATACTTGGCATCGAATTTTTTTGCTAGGTGGTAGTTTGAGAGTCCTCTGCTGCAAAGGAGCGGAGGTATGTGACCTCCCTCTATAAGTAGTACATCAACACCCTCCGACACCCTTCCATAGGCTTCATTGATTCTCTTCTTGAGGGCTTCGTCGGTTTCTTCAGCCAAGGAAGTCAGGTAGTGGAAGTCAGTTAGAACAGGAA
>JAUQYY010000126.1 GCA_030587505.1 Candidatus Sigynarchaeota archaeon | reverse complement strand
TAAGGGTGCCCCGCACATAGGACAGAACTTGGGGGCCGGCTCCATTCGTATGTGGGTGTTGAGCGTCAAACTCGTCACTCTCACCTCCTTAAGTTTTTTCATCGGCCCCCAATTACACATCCGTCCCCAAAAAACCTTACACCTCACTTCGAAAAATTATGTTTGTACAACGTGCTTACCATTCTCACCCACTACTTATAGAAGCATCTTTTTTATCCTCATTCCCTATAGCTCCCATTCCCGTGTCACCTGTTTGGAGTTTTTTGTCTGCGTCTGTATCTGTGTCTGCTTGACCCCTTGCCCTGTTTTGTGGCTCACTAGACGTGTACTGGTTTGTTAGATGCAGATGTATTTTTATATGGAAACCGAATATAACTTTCTATCAGATAAACATTCTTTGTAGACCTTTTCCTCTCACAAAAAGCGTCGGCCATGGTTAAAATGATAAAAGAGTTCTACGTCCTGCTAAAATCCGGCGAGTCGCTTTTCCACAAGGTTTACGGCGAGAATCGTGTTGATGAGTCACTGTTTTCAGGTTTTCTTGGCGCCGTTTACACATTCGCTCGGGAAATTGGTCACGGTGATATCAAAACAATGGAGATGGGGGACGCTAAGTTTATCTGTGAGGTTTCGGGCAAACTGATTTTTGTGGTTGTTGTGGAGAAGGAGGATGACGAGCAAGAAATCAAAAACTTTCTTAGATTCTCTATCAACGCGTTTCTTAACCGTTTCGGGAAGGAGATCGAGGGGTGGCGGGGCGATGTGACCGTTTTCAGGTCGTTCTCCGAGGACCTGGATGTTTTGGTTGAAGATTACCAGATGAAGAGTCTCCCGGGTAAGGTTCGGTTAGCTCCGTTCCTGCGAGACGACAGCGATGATCCCTCGCCCTATCCCTTCGATATCGAGGTTGCAAGCGTGGTTTCTCTTCTGGAGGATGTGAGAAGTCGCGGTGGTGGGCTTTTTCGGAAGCGGGCGCCAGAGGAGTTAACCGGCGTTGTGAGGGTCTTGTGGCCTCTCTGGATAGTTCCCTACAAGAACGGGGATAGGGTTGTGGTTATAGACGCCATGAGCACGGATTTTCTCCCGGTAAAAATTAACCGTTCTCTCTCTTTAGAGAAGGTTGAGAGTTTACTCAAAGTGAGAAATGTTGAAGAGTTTGTAGATACAATTGAACGTCTCTTGGCCGATTCCAAGAGTGAAGCGATTAATGAATTTCCTTTGTACGGCTTTTTGGAGCATGAGATGGTACAGGAGATCGGGGCCTGTTTGTCCCGGGCGAGGCTAAGCGATACCGCTGGTTACGTGGTTGTCCACCCGCTTATAAGCCAGAGCCAGGCGGTTGAGAACAGGAATGGCTTCGTTGAGCTTGTTGGAGAGTTGAAGGGATACTCCCAGAAACTGGTGGAATCTGTTAACCTTGTTTCGTCTGTGGGTGAAAAGTGGATAAACAAAATACGTGAAAAAATTGAGGCGACTAAAGAACTGTACCGGGTTAAGATTGAGGAAACCGTTAAGGATGTTGAGAACCAGATTGAAATCCTGCTGAGGCTTAGGGAGGAGGAACTAAGAGGTATTGATGCTTGGTTGGCTGAGGAGGATAAGAATCTAGTTTTGGAGATAAAAAACCTGTTCGGTCCCTTGGTGGACGTTTTAGAGGATGTCGCGTTGAAATCCACTGAGGAAATAGAAAGGAGAGTGAATAACCAGGCTGGAATGTTGGGAATAATAAGCGGGCGTATAGAAAAACTGGTTAACGTTTCAGAGTATATGAACAAAACCAAGAAGTTGGTTGAGAAAATTTCCAAGAACATTAAGAAGATAGACTCGACGATTGAAAAGATAACCAAAAAAACGGAGAGCGAAAAGAACTCAATTGTGGAAGCTTACGACAAAAAGATTGAGGAGCAAAAGTCTAGAATCGACATGATCCGAGAAGAGCGTGAAGCGGTTTTGAACGAGCAGCAGGAGCTGCTGGAGAGGGTTGAAGGTATGCTAGAGGAGCTTAAAGAAGCACTTATCAGAGTGCGTAGCGAGGTCGATCAACTAATCGGAAACCTAGACTCGCTGGTTGTCTCCTCTCCTGAAAAACTTTATTCTCCCTCACTTTTTTACATCCCCCTATACGTTTCCAGGTTCGAAGATGTAAAGAGCAAGCGGCTTTTCGTGGTACCCCCTCTGATTCTCTCAAAAACGAGAAGAACTCCCACCTGTACCTTTGGGCAGAAAACACTCCCACTTGACATGCCGAATCCCCTGTTTCTGGAAGCCTTGATGAGAAAAGTTGAAAAGCTGATCAATGAGAACAAGGAGCTAAAGTACGAAATCGAAAGAGCGTTCAGTGAAAAGAACATACTGGACTCGCGAAAGATTGAAACTTACGTTTACGAGGGGCTAAACAACCTCTTGAGGATGAATATGCTCAATGAGCGAAGCTTCGAAATGCTACAAGGCAGAGTTGAAAAAATTTTCCGAAAGGAAGAGAGAATCTAAACCCCATAGTTGTGGGTTTGCGTTAGCCCAGTAGTTCGTAGACCGTTGTTCTCTGAACGGGAATACGTCCGCAGTCCCTAATAAGAGCTACTATCCTTTCAGCGGGAAGGTACTCCCCACTTGAAGACCCCGCTATTTTCGATATGTTCTCTTCGAAGAGTGTGCCTCCGAAATCGTTCGCGCCCACGTTGAGGCAGAATTGAGCGAACTTTGTTCCCAGCTTAACCCATGAAACCTGAATGTTGTTGATGAGGCCATCGAACATTAGGCGGGAAACCGCGTACACCTTAACATCCTCCATCCCCGTGGCTCCGGGCCTGGCGGAGAGATTCCTATAGAGTTCTGTGTGCTGATGGATGAAACTGAGCGGAACGAACTCTGTGAATCCTCCGGTTCTTTTCTGAATATTTCTCAGAATATCCATGTGCACCGCTTTGTCCCTGTCGCTCTCAACATGTCCGTACATCATAGTACTCGAGGTCGGTATTCCCAGCTTATGGGCTTCTTCAATGATTTGAATCCATTCCCTCACCGATATCTTTTCGGGACATATTACCGCTCTCACCTTGTCCACTAATATCTCCGCTGCCGTTCCGGGCATAGAGTCCAGCCCCGCGTCCTTTAGACTCTTTAGGACCTCTCTAACGCTTAGTCCGTCTCTTCTCGCGGCGTGGAATATTTCCATGGGACTGAAAGCGTGGATGTGTATTTCTGAGCTCACCCGCCTCACGGCTTTTAGAATTCGCAGGTAAAAGTCGAGGTTAGCTTCCGGGTGCAGTCCCCCCTGAATGCAGACCTCTGTGGCTTTCATCTTCACAGCTTCGAGGGTTTTGTTTTCGATTTCCTTTGTTGACAACAAAAACGTGTTCGGAGAATCCCTATCTTCACGAAAGGCGCAAAAGCGGCACCTATTCACGCACACGTTCGTGAAATTAATGTTCCTGTTGATAACGTAGGTAACTATATCCCCCACCGCTCTCTTTCTAATATGGTTGGCAACAAGAATAAGGGCAAGAAACTCCTGGCCGGTGCAACCGAACAGAAGCTCCGCCTCGTCTATGGATGGGGGATGCCCGTCGATGGCTCTGTTGAGTATGTGTGAAACTTCGCCGTCTATGTCATTCAATAAATTCAATCTCAAACCCTCCACAGGAGATCACCAAATCATCGATATGGGGGTTGCACACTCGTCAGATTATAATACTATTGTTTTTGGTTTTTAGTATCTTTTCTCCACGTTGAAACCGAAGTTTTTTTCCATTGAACGAATATAACCATCAAGCTGACTACTGTTTCTAACTACCTCCCGTGCTTCCAGCGGTTCTTGCAACTCTGTTGCTTCTCGGCATTTCTGGATTCATTCGGCCGATGTTTCACTACTACAGCGTTATTGAGTTTACTTTTAGTCGTGCCTCATTGAGGTTTCCTATAACCTCTCTCGTCAGCTAGTCTGTGGACAAGGGGGGCAACCATGCTCGGAATATATTTTCTCAGTATGTACTTCGGGTAAACTGGTAATCTTTCAATTAGGCTGAAGCCTGCTTCCCGGGTAATCTTCTCAAGATTCTTTTTCGACGGCCAGGGGTGGCTCGGATTGATTTCGTCCAGTGTTATGGGTGATATGCCGCCCCAGTCATTCATTCCTGATTTAAGCAATTCACGCACGTGACGAATATTTAAGTTTGGCGGGATTTGAATACTTACTTCTCCCTTAAAAACCAATCGCGCGATAGCCGCGGTGAGAATAATCTCACTTATGCTTGGCGGTGGAAAGTTCTCCATTGGTGTGTTCGGTTTTGGATCGAAGTTTTGAATTATTACCTCTTGGATGTGCCCGTATTTCTCGTGTAGCGTTTTTAAAACGTAGATGCTTTCAACCCTCTCCTCCATGGTTTCCCCTATTCCCAGCAAGATGCCGCTCGTGAAGGGAACATTGAGTTCCCCCGCGTATCTTATGGTTTCGATTCTTTTTCTGGGCAGTTTCCCGGGGCTGTGCTCGTGCGGTCCCCCAGTGTGGCACAGCCTCTCACTGCTGCTTTCCAGCATGAGACCCATGCTGGCGTTCACCTGTTTCAACTTTTCAACCTCGCCTCTCTTTAGGACTCCTGGGTTACTGTGTGGGAGAAGGCCTATCTCAAGAGACATCAAGCATAAGTCATATAGGTAGTCGATAATCGACGAGTATCCCCTCTCCTCAAGGAACTCCCTCACCTCTGGGTACTTTTCTTCGGGTTTCTCCCCAAATGTGAAGAGCGCTTCTGTGCACCCTGCCTGCTTACCTCTCACCAGAAGGGTTTTCACCTCCTCAGGGCTCATGATCCTCGCATCGGAATCCCCGGGTTCACGTCGGAAGCCGCAGTAGGCGCATCTATTCCTACAATAGTTTGTTAAGGGTATGAAAACGTTTGAGGAGAACGTTATGTTTCTGCCGTAGTACTTTTCCCTTATCCTGCCGGCTGCCCTGCATATTTCCTCCATGTCTCCATTGCTTGCGAGGGCTAACGCCCTGTCAAAGTCCAGTTCTTCCTCTTCGATCCCTTTGAGCATTTCTGAACCTTCTTTTTGGTTTTACCCTTCTCGGGCTTTTTGCTTGTTCGTGTGGAATAGTGTGTGATTGATGCGGGGCTACTTTCTTTTCCTCTTGGCTGCAGGGAAGGAGCCGAGTATTTTGACTTCACCCGCCTTTTTGCTTATGTTTCTTATCGCCTCCTCAACTTTGGGGTCTTTTCTGTGACCCTCTAGGTCAATGAAGAAGATGTAATCTCCAAGGACCCTTTTGGACGGTCTGGACTCGATCCTGGTGAGGTTGATGTCTCTGTCTCTGAACTCTTCCAAAACCTCGCAGAGAGCTCCTGGCCTGTCCTGAAGGAGAAAAATTGCTATTGATGTTTTGTCTACGCCGGTTGGTTCGCTGTCCTTGGAAGATATCACCGCGAAGCGGGTTTCGTTTGTTTGTTCATCCTGGATTCCCTCGGCGAGGATGGTCATTCCGTACAGCCTGGCCGCAGCTGAGCTGCCTATGGCTGCAATAGTTGTGTCCTCCTCTTCTGCCACCATTTTCACCGCCTCCGCTGTGCTGTGTGTCTCGGCGAGATATGCGTGGGGCAATTTTGTGGCCAGGAATGTTCTGCACTGAGCAAGTGCCTGAGGGTGGGAGTAAACCTTGGTAATCTTGTCCAAGCTGATTCTTTCCTTTGATATCAGGTTGTGGACAATGGGGAGAATAATCTCGCCGCAGATCTTGGCCTCGCTTCTCGCCAAGAGGTCAAGAGTTATTGTCACCGTTCCCTCCACCGAGTTTTCGATGGGTACAATCCCTATGTCAACATGTCCGTCTTCCACCGAGGAGATTATGCTCGCGATGGTGGACATCGGAATCATCTCAGCCTCCATCTCTGAAACGTACCTCAGGGCAGCTTCCTCTGTAAAGGTTCCCCGGGGACTCAGATACGCAACCTTCTTAACCTCGCCTCTCACTTCGCTCTCAATCTTTCTCCCGTAGTCTATAATCTCCAGGAACAGTTTGTTAACAAAATTCGCGTCTAAGCCTCTCTCCTCGGCTTTCTCCTCGCAGTGAGTGATTATCTGTGTTTCCCTCTTTTGGTCTCGAATCTTCAGTTTGAGCTTGGACTTCACTCCCGCTATCTCTCTCACCTTATCCCTTCTTCTCACTAGGAGCTCAACTATCTGTGAGTCGATTTCGTCGATCTCCTTCCTGAGGGCGATCAGTTTATCCCTATAAACGTCGCTCAATTTTTACACCATTTTGTTTTGAGGATGTGAATACTTTTATGCTTGTGAAACCTTTTTAAGTTATTAGACCGTTTGATTCAAAATTAATATATTCCGCTTAATTTCTTTATG
>JAUQYY010000310.1 GCA_030587505.1 Candidatus Sigynarchaeota archaeon | reverse complement strand
GGTAGTCCGAGGTTTATGGCGTTTCTGTAGAATATTCTGGCGAAGAACTCTGCCACTATGGCGCTTACCCCGAGCCTTTTTAGGACGAAGGGGGCTTCTTCTCTGCTTGAGCCGCAGCCGAAGTTTTTGCCCGCGACTATGACGTCTCCGGGTTGCACGTTTTTGGCGAAGTCTGGGTTGACCATCTCCATTGCGTGGCTCGCCAGCTCGTCGGGGTCTCTTATGGTTAGGTAGGGTCCCGCGATGATTATGTCTGTGTCTATGTTGTCTCCAAACTTCCAGACTCTTCCTCGGATGATTGTGCCCATGGGTTATCCTCTCCACTATTTTTTGTGTTGGTTCCCCTGTTTTTCTCCTCTCTATTTTTCACCTTTTTGGTTTGGGTTAGATTTTTCTTGGGTCGGTTATTTCTCCTGTGACTGCTGAGGCGGCTACTGTTAGGGGGGATGCTAGGTATACTTGGCTGTCTTTGCTTCCCATTCTTCCGATGAAGTTTCTGTTTGAGGCGGATATGCAGACTTCTCCGGGTCCCAGGACTCCGGAGCTTCCTCCGATGCAGGGTCCGCAGTGGGGGTTGCAGACGACGCATCCGGCTTCCAGGAAGATGTCGATGAGTCCCTCGTGCATTGCTTGGGTGTAGACCTCTTTTGAGGCTGGGATGACTATGGCTCTCACCATTCTTGGAACGGTTTTTCCCTTCATGATTTTTGCCGCTGCTCTTAGGTCTTCTATTCTGCCGTTTGTGCAGGAGCCTATGAAGGCTTGGTCTATTTTGATTCCCTCGACCTCTGTGACTGGGACGGCGTTTCCGGGGCTGGATGGCTTCGCCACCTGGGGTTCGAGGCTGGATATGTCCATTTTGATGATTTCTTCGAACTCTGCGTCCGGATCGTTTCTTACGACTTGGAACTCTTCGCTTGTGCGTTGTTTCACCCACTGGATGGTTTTCTCGTCGGGTTCGATTATTCCCGCCTTTGCACCCGCCTCGATTGCCATGTTACACAGGGTGAATCTGCCGTCCACGCTGAGCTGCCGGACCGCTTCGCCGGTGTACTCCATGGTTTTGTAGGTGGCTCCCTCCACTCCTATGTCGCCGATTATCCTTAGAATGATATCCTTGCCCATCACGTACTCGGGAATTCTGCCGTTTATCTCAAACCTCATGGTGGCTGGAACCTTGAACCACAACTCTCCGGTGGCGAGAACCACAGCCATGTCCGTTGAGCCTATTCCGGTGCTGAAGGCTCCGAGCGCCCCGTAGGTCGTCGTGTGGGAGTCGCTGCCCACGATCAGGTCGCCCGGCTTCACGAATCCTTTCTGGGGAAACACGGCGTGGCAGATTCCCTCGCGCATCCCCAGCCAGTTTTTTATCCTGTACTTTTCGACGAACTCCCTGCACTTCTGGTGGATGATAGCCTCGTCCACCGTTCCGGCTGGGGTCCAGTGGTCTATGAGCGCCACCACCCTGTCCGCGTCCCACACACGATCCAAACCCAACTCCTCGTAGATCTGGGCTATGCGCAGTCCAGTCAACCCTCCTACCTAGGGCTGATTTCCGAGCATCTCGTGCACCATGCCGCGGTCTATTCTAGCGTTGACGATGTCTCCGGGCTCGACCTTTTTCTCGCCGGAGTGACTCGCCAGAATCTTCTCCGAAATCGTCATTCCCATAAAGAATCCTCCTGGTAGTGTTCAAACACTCCTTATTCTCCTGCTTGAGGACAGAACAACTTGGTCTGATTCGCTTTTCTGTTTTTCTGTCACCCGCTCGGTTTTTCGATTTTCCGCACAACCGCGTCTCCGACCTGGGATGTCCTGCTCGGCGTTATCCCGCTGTACTTTCCGCAGCACAGGTCTGGTGTTCTAACCTTCTCCTCGCTCAGAACCCTTGAAACCGCTTGTTCTATCGTCTCTGCTGCTTTCGCGCAGGCTTTGTCTCCGTGTTTCTGGGCTAGCCATTCGAGCATCATCTTGCCGGAGAGAATGGAGCCGATTGGGTTCGCTTTCTGTTGGCCTGCGATGTCGGGTGCGCTTCCGTGGACGGGTTCGAACATTCCGTGCCTCTCGCCGATGTTGGCGCTCGGGCACATACCCATTCCGCCGACCAGAACCGAGGAGAGGTCTGAGATTACGTCTCCCTGGAAATTCGAGGTCACCACCACATCGTAGTGTTCGGGGGTTCTGATCATCCACTGGGTCAGGGCGTCAACGTACACGTAGTCTCTCTCAATCTCCGGGTAGCTTTCTGCCACCTCGTCGTAGATTCTTCTGAAGAGTCTGCACCCGTCCAGAACGTTGCTCTTGTCAACGCAGCTCACGCGCCTCCTGCCGTCCCCCAGGGCTCCGTTTCGCCTCAGGCACAGGTCGAAGGCGTGGCGGATTACTCTCTCAGCACCCCTGCGGGTGATTATCCTCACATCCACAGCAACCTCGTCAACCTCTCCCCTGCTCAGCACGCCCCTAATCGGCGCGTACAGTCCTTCTGTGTTCTCCCTGACCACCACGAAGTCCACATCCCCAGCGGTCTTGCCCAGGATTCTTGACTCCACGCCGTCATACAGCTTGGCGGGTCTCAGGTTGGCGTAGAGGTCCAGGTTGAACCTCAGTCCCAGTAGGATGTCCACACCGGCTAGTGCGCCTCCCGGCTTCACCGCCTCGGGCCACCCGACCGCTCCGAAGAGGATTGCGTGTGCCCTTTTACACTCCTCCCAAGCCTCGTCGGGCCACTCCTTTCCGGTCTCTAGGTAGTATTTGCCGCCGCAGGGGAACTCGACGAAGTCATAGTCGAAGCCGGTCACCGCGTCTCTGGCTGCTTTCAAAACCTTCACGGTTTCTGGAACCACTTCCCTGCCTACTCCGTCTCCCGGAAGAACCACAATCCTGTACGTCCTGGTCAAAGGATACTCCTCCGCAAGGAAGGGAGAACCGAGTACTGGTATATAAGCTGTGCGGACAACTGGTTTTGACCACTCACAAAAGACGGGATTTAGCCACCGACACGGAAGGGTTCGGGAATCAGTCAGTGTTTTTTATGCGAGTGTGTATCCCTCGAGTTTGTTTCCCTCTATGATGTTGGCCATTCGCAGGACGTTGATTGCTCTGCGTGTCTCGAAGCTGTTGATGCCTCCAATTCTCTTGTTACAGGCTTCCCATATTTCCAGCTCGTCAACCCTGCCGTTCTTGGACAGGAGCTCGGTTATGCACCACATGCAGTAGAGCACGTTTCCGCATGACTTGATTCTCTGTGTGATATCCTCGCCCTTTCTTGTGAGCTTGTGGTAGACATGGAAGATTGTTTTGGGTGGGGGTTCGGGACCAGCGTACTCCACATATCCGAGTCTCATGAGGTCGGACATTCTGGAGTAGATGGAGCTCTCCATCTGGCCGGTGACGCGGGCGATGTGAGCTGGGGAAACGGCTCTCCTCCCCATGGCTTCAACGATTTTTCTCAGGTAGCCGGGAAGCTTGTCAAAATCCAGTTTGCCCTCCTTCAGCTTGTAGTGAATCTTAACTGTTTTGACGAGCCCCATCTCTCTGAGCTTCTCGAGCTGGGACCAGCACGTGCGCCTGCTCACGCCAAGAAAGCGCACCAACTGTTTGGTGGTTTTGGGAGACTCCAGAGCCAGCAGGTACCTTAGCTTGCCGTAGAGTTTCAAGCAGTCGATGTTCCCAAACAGGTCAACTGCAAGGAATCCTAGGGGTGTGAGAAGAAGGTAGCTATCCTCCCTGCTTACGAAGCCCGCCTTTGTGAGAGGCTCTAGGTACCTCTTGCGGAACTTGGAGGCGAAATCACGCCCGAAACCCAGGTGCCTCATCAGGGCGTCGAACTCGAGCCTCTTGTGCTCGAAGAGCACGTTCAATAACGCTCGGCGATTCTTACTTGCCAAAGCTTCTATCGCAAGTTCGGCGCTCAAGGAACCACCCGCCGCAACCAAACAGGGTATAAAAATTAGTATAAATAGTTGAGAAAAGGAGGGGAGAAGAGGAAGTGTGCTTAGTCGACCAGCTTATCCAGAAGCTCAATTAACTCGTAGAGTTCCAGCTTGCTTCCGGACTCCCTGATTCCGTCTCTGAAATTGAGCCAGCAGAAGGGACAAGATGTAATCAGTGCTTCAGCTCCAGTCGCTTCGGCTTCCTTGATTCTTTCAAACACCGCGTGCATAGCTAGGTCCTTGTACTGTGTTTTGACTCCTCCTCCAGCACCGCAGCACCAAGTGTTTTCTTTGATTCGGTACATTTCCCTAAAATCTACACCTGGGATCTGGCTAAGCACGTATCTTGGAAGTTCGTACCATTCTTCCTTCTCTTTCTCGATCGCTCTCGTGTCCATGAACCAGTTTTTGCTCTCGTTTAGGCGTCTCCTCTCTATGTCGTCCGCAACATGTCTTGTGAGGTGGCAGGGGTCGTGCCACGTCACCTTCTTGGGGAACTCTTTTTCGATTTTGAGCTTTCCCTTTTTCATGAGGTCTGCGACGTATTCCAATGTGTGCACCGGTTTGAATGGTAGTTCCTGTCCCGTGAGTTTTGGGTAGTCCACCCTAATTGTTCTGTAGCATCCGGCGCAGCTAAAAACAACGGTGTCAAATTTTTTGAATGTCTCAAGATTCTGATACATCACCCTTGTAGCTTGTTCCATTTGTCCTGTTCTGATCAGTGGCGAACCACAACACACCTCTTCCGGTAGGATGGCTAAGGGTTCTCCCAGTTTTCTGAAGAGGCGCTCGGTTGCCTCGGCGACGTTTTTGATCCTGTACGAAGCCGTGCACCCCACGAAGTAGGCTGTCTTGACGTCAAGGTTCGTCTTACCCTTGAACCAACTGGTTCTCTCTTCGTGTGGCTCATCATAAGGATTGTTCTTTTCCCTCACGGTTCTGGACAGTCGAGCTGTTTTGGCTCCGAGAGGTACACCCTTTTCCACAACGGCGGCTCTGAGAGCCTCAATTATATCCACGGTCGGAATCTTGTTTTCACACTGCACCTCACAGTTTCCGCACGTAGTACAGGCGAAAAGAATATCAACTATATCCTCGTTCAGCTCAAGATCACCTTCAAGGAAAGCTCTCGCCATCCACATTTTCCCAGAATTATAGAAGCCCTCCCAGCCGTGGAGATCACCAGCAGGGCAGTTTACCATTATTCCCTCATACAGTTTTCCTCCATGCTCGCCTATGCCCTCTTTGTCTGGCTCTCCTGAGTACGCAAACCTACAGGCTCCACAGTGGATGCACCGGTAGATTTCCTTCTTAAAACTTTCCAGCCTTTCCATCTCGAATCAACCTCCTTTAGGGAATCGCGAGTCTTCCAGGATGCATGATGTAGTTCGGGTCCCACAACGCCCTAATCTTCTTGAGATACTCGTGGTACGTCTTCGCTCTACTGTACATCAGCGGGGCGTGCACATAAGGGTCTGGCCTGTACTCAACCCAACCCTTATCCAGGAACATCTCGGTGGTCTCCCTGTTCAGCTCCTGAACCCTCTCAACGTCCTTAGGGTCAGTCGAATCGAAGCACACAATAGGCATGCAAATGGCCTGCCTACAGTGATCAATACTAGCAATCCACATAACCGGGGGGAAACCATACTCCACCAGCTTCTCGTTGTAGATCTCCGCGAACTCGGCGCAGTCCTTCCACGGCGTGTACCAAGTTATGAACAGGAAGCCGGCTTCCCACAGAGAGTATGGAATAGCGATCTTGTTAGGCTTCTTAAGCCTGCTTGCAATCTGCTTTGGGTGAAGCTTCCACTGCGGTAGCTTGTGACCCGTCTTAGCCTCGTAGTCCTTCATAATCTCGTCAATCCTCTTGGCGACGAAGTCCAACTCCTCCTGGCTGTGCGCCCAGATCTCGAAGTTCATCCACCACTCGGATATGCCGAGCTTCTTGTAAAACTCGTAATCGGTTGGAACCCTATCCTTCGGCCACCTGGTCATAACCAGCGGCCAGTTTCCACCCTGAACCATGACACAGTGATCCGCTATGCCTATCTCGCGCTTGGATACCTCGAGCGTCGCATCCTGCATGTCGTACGGGTTGTCCATACCATAAGCCACAACCGTCTTGTAGTGCGGATGTGGAACAATCTTAATGGCAGCCTTAGTGA
>JAUQYY010000303.1 GCA_030587505.1 Candidatus Sigynarchaeota archaeon | reverse complement strand
GTTTCCGCGTCTATGGCAACTATAACCGCCTTGTCCACTCCAGCCTCGTCCATGTCCTTTATCTCGTCCTCTAGCTTGGGTCCAGCGAAATCGGAACCGAAGACCGCCAAGTAGCCCGCCTTCATGTGGTCGGGCATGGCTTGGAAAGCCTCTTCGTTCCACAACTGGGAATGAGTATCAATTATCAACAAAACCACCTCAAAGGGTTGATTAACTATACTTTCTATACGAGGGAACACACTTCACTATTAACGTTTTCCCCATCAAAACCCAAAAATTTTGGGAAAACTCACATCAAAAAGGTACCGATAAAGTACAGTCAATGCGAGGTGTACGCTTATGATGGGAACTTTAACAGTTTTTATTTCAAACACTTGTCGACGTGGGGTACCAAGGATCTCGCTGCCATTTTTCCTGTGTTCGGAAAGGCGAACTCTTTCTTTGTTTCCTTAACACTTATAAACATATTTGCACAATTACTTCCCTCAAATCCGCCTTATGAGTGTGAAACCTTTGTGTAAGTATTGTAAAATGCACGCCGAAGGGCATGGTAAGTGATACCTTAACCCGAGGGGCTGCACCGAGGAGCTCTTCTACAAGCTCACACTGCTGGACCGCATACTCGGCCGACCGCCAAAGAAGGTCAGGGACGCCCTCCAGAGCTCCGACTCGGCCTGGTACCCTCTACCCATCTCGAAGCAGCTTGACATGGTTGACTGGGTGAGCAAGCCCTTCATAGGCCGCCTCGTCAGAATAATCGGAAACTACATCGCCCTCCACAGTCACTCGGCGCGGGTGGTTCCGCTGGAGGACGCCCTCAAAATCGTGGACCTGAGCCACGACCACGCTCTCTATCCCTGCATGTGCAAACGCCTCTTTAAGGGACAAGGCAAGTACAAGTGTCTAAACTTCGCTCCCATCACGGAAATAAACAGAAAGGTTGAGAAAGGGTGGAAGGAGAAGAGGCTCAGCCCCGAGGAGGCGAAAGAAAAGCTTGAAGAGTTCTCGGAAAAAGGATACGTGCACGCTGTGTTCTGGTGGTGCGAAATACCCCAAGCAATATGCATCTGCAACTGCGATAGCAAGTACTGCTACGCCGCAAGGCCAAAACTATGGTACGACATAGAAAACGTCTACAGGAAAGCGGAGTACGTGGCAGAGGTGGACGCGGACAAGTGCACCAGCTGCGGACAGTGCATCACCCGATGCCAGTTCGGTGTCATCAGCCTGGGGGAAGACGACCGCGCAACCGTGGACCCCACACTCTGCTTTGGCTGCGGACAGTGCAGGTTCGTATGTGAGCAAAACGCCATAACACTGGCGGACAGAAACACCCACCCTGTGGCGAAAAAAATCCGGTAGAGGTGCACAAAAATGGTCAAGTTCCACTACGACCCCGATAGGTGCGACCTGCCATACGACCCCCGCGAGTACCGCCCCACAAAGTGCCTCGTGTGCCTAGACGTTTGCCCCCACTCGCTCCTGATGTTTAGACCCATGGAGGAGAAAAGTGAAGACGGGGCCCCCAAAAGGTATGAAATCCACATGACCTTCAAGTCCTATGCAGACAAGTACTGCCCCGACTGCCTTAAATGCGTCGAGAACTGCCCTACCCAAGCAATAAGAATAACCTTCTAGGCTCTCTCGCTTCACTTCCTATCCTCACCGTGTAGGAAGCTTTAAATCCCTAAACGCTCAATCGAATAGCTGTCTGTCTCATAAGAAGGGCGAATCCCCTTTGCCAGGCAGAAAAACCCCTAGCATCTGGCTGTTTCAACTCAGCACAGCGGGTTTGTGATACCCTTGTTGAAGAGCAAGCTCGGAATAAAACATGTCTTTCTCATTCTTTTCATATCGGTGTTCGTCTCCATGCTGGGCATAGGGATAGTCGCCCCCATACTTCCGCTCTACGCTGAACACAATCTCGGCGCCTCCGGAATCTGGATCGGCCTCATATTTTCAGGCTTCGGACTCTCAAGAACCATAATAACCCCATTCGTTGGAAGGGCCTCCGACAAAAGGGGAAGAAAAATCTTTCTCATCATCGGCCTCTTAGGCTACACACTAACCGGCTTGGGGTACGTAATCGCCAACAGCGTGGCTCTCCTAACCATCATCCGATTCGCCAACGGCTTCACCTCAGCCATGGTCCTACCAGTATCCCAGGCGTACATCGGGGACATAACCCCCAAGGGTAAAGAGGGAACCTACATGAACACCTTTATGATATCACTCATGATCGGGTTCGGAGTGGGTCCCTTCCTCGGCGGCTGGATGACCGACGCCTACAACGCGTTCGCAGCCTTCTACGCCATGGCGGCTCTGAGCGCACTCGCCCTTATACTCGTCATACTCTTTCTTCCAAAGGTCGATGACCTGCTTGAGAATCCGAATTTCAAGACAAGGGAGGTAAGTGCAACCCTCACTAACAGAGAGAGGGTCTCAATGAGAAAGGCGATAGAGGATAACCATGTTAAAGGGATAATGATCTACAGGACCGCCACAGGCCTCGCGAGAAACGCCCTGGTGTCATTTCTCCCAATCTTCCTAGCGTCAAGTTTCGCCGCCTCAACAACTCAGGTTGGCATAATTCTTGCAATCTTTCTCTTGGTGGGAGCTATTCTTCAGTCCCCCATGGGAATGCTAGCAGACAGAGTTGACAGAACAAAACTCCTCCTAGTTGGAATGGGATCTTCAGCCGTTTTCCTTTTGATAATACCGCAGATTCCCAGCTTATGGGTGATGGGAATCGTGGTTTTTGCTGCATCTTTCTTCTCGGTAGCCGCCGAAGCTCCGGCCCTAGCCATAGGAACGGAGGCCGGCAGGAGGCACGGTATGGCCACAGTTCTGAGCCTGTATGATACCGCCATAGGCATAGGAATGGTTGGGGGGCCTCTAATATCCGGCTTCTTTGTCGACAATCTCGGAATTGACAGCATGTTTTACCTCTGGGGTGCTGTGGCTCTTGCAGCCCTTCTGATATGTTACGTCTACCTACGGAAGAGACAGAACGTTGAAAAACCCCACCTAGAAGAATCTTGCGAAAAGAGTTACTGGAAAAGAATAGAATAGGAACGCCAAGGGTTAAAAAAGAGGGAAAAATAGGTGGTTAAAACGCATTGTATAACGTTCTACTTCAAAGACTACCTTTATTCTTGTTAGGAAGGCAGATATCTTGT
>JAUQYY010000296.1 GCA_030587505.1 Candidatus Sigynarchaeota archaeon | reverse complement strand
CTGCTGTTCGAATATTTCAAAGGAGATTGTTTTTTGAGCCTCCACGGTGAGGGGGTTGAGCTCTGGAGTCGCCTGGTAACTTCCGTCAGCCATCTTCTCCGCCTCAGCTATTGCCTCATCAACTATTTCGCCCCTCTCAATTATCTCCGCGTCGTAAACGTGCATCTGCGCCAATTTTCCCAGGTCCACCCTTCTGGGCACAACTATGGTGGAATTAACACCCGCCTTGGCGGAGTACGCTGCGATGGAGGCTCCAAGGTTTCCGTTTGAAGCACACACCACCCTCCTATATCCTAGGTCGAGCGCGTTTGACACCATGAGTGTGGCGGCGCGATCCCTGAAGGAGTTCGTCGGATTCATAGTTTCATCCTTAAGAAACAGGCTTTTTACCCCCAATTTTTTGGAGAGGTTTCTCGCCCTCCGCAGAGGAGTGCCCCCCTCACCCAGCGTCACGACGCTCTTCTTCCTAACGGGTGGTAGAAGCTTCGCGTACCTCCAGAAACCAGCACCCTCAAAAAAATCTCCGGTCTTATCAAACGTGTGCTGGTACTGGAGCAGTGAACCACACCTGCTGCAAACCGCAAGTACTGGGTAGGGATCGTACTCCTCACCACATTCCACACACTTCAAAAACGTTGATGAAGGCATACCTTTCCCTTGCAAAGATTATATCCCCTCTATAATTTTCTCTCTGTTTTATAGTTTATTAATGCGCGTAGTGAGTTTAAAAAGGGTTTAAGGAAATTTTAATAGTGAAGGCTATCTTTGTTAAATTCTAGAGAAAAGCCCTTGAAAAGAGTTTGATTAGACATTTAAGGAGTGTACCATTAGTTGGAGGCAGGCGGCTACTCCGCATCTGACGTGTGGTTTGATGTTACCCGATTTCTCTTCAGATTTGAGAACAGTCCAGTAAAGGTTATTGTCGTTAAGGATTACCCGAAAATCGAGATCGGAGACATAGTCTTAGGCCCCTTCGTTGAGGGCAGGGAGATGACTCTGAGGCTGTGGGCAGCCGCCGAATTTGTGCGCCATGGAATCGTCAAGTACAAGGAGCAAATCAAGTTTGATCTGTCAGAGCTATACAAACAGTCTTGGAGCGAAGCAAATAAGCCACAGCTCCAGCAAATCGATCCCAACTTTTACCAGAGGCTGAGAATGTACTATATGGACCCCAACGTACAAAACGCGGAGAAGGAAAAAGTGGAGGGAATGGTTACTGACATCATATCACAGCGTCTATCGAAAATCCTCAAAATAGCCCTCAAGGGGGGGCGTAGGTCAGAAATGACCAAAAACATGACAGAAGAGGAAAAATGGCTGTACGACAAGCTGAACAGACTGCTTAGAAGCTGGGAGAACGGGCTACGCACTTTTAAAAAGGAGGCTGCCAAGGATTAACCTAGGAAGTACACTCCAACATCAAAAAGTTTCTAAGAGGAGATAACGATGATCGGGGAGGATCCCCCTGAACGCTTCGAAAACTTCGTCAAAAACTACCGCTCAGAATTGGGTGTAATGGAGTACCGTGAAAAAATCCAAAAAATGACCGTAACGGGTGAGCGAAGCCTGGTTGTCGACTTCAACGACCTAATCAGATTCGACCCCGAACTGGCAAGAACAATCCTTGAAAAACCGGAAAAAACACTAAAAGAGCTGGATCAAGCACTACGCTCAATAATTGAAGCAGAGGACCCGGAATACGCTGAAACCGTGGAACAGTTCCACGTTCGCCTCTCCAATCTGCCCGAAGAATATCACATCAAACTGAGAAAAATCAGGTCGGAACACATAAACAAGCTAATTATGGTGAGCGGAATACTCACCAGAGCAAGCGAGGTGAAACCGAAACTCACGGAAGCGGTGTTCATCTGCCAGAGGTGCGGCGAACTAATGGTTGTGAAGCAGCCGGACACGAAGATAACCCAACCCTCAGAGTGCTACAACCCTTCCTGCAGAAGGAAGGGACCCTTTAAACTAATCGTGGAAGAATCAAAGTTCATCGACTGGCAGAAAATAAGAATACAAGAGAAACCAGAGGAACTACCGCCGGGGCAGTTGCCACGCAGCCTAGACGCAATCCTCACCGACGACATAGTGGACATCGCGAGGCCAGGGGATCGAATCACGCTAACGGGAATACTGCGTTCAGTACCAGAAACCGCGTCCAGGGGAGGAAAACTCGTAACCTTCAGAAGCTTCCTCGAAATAAACAACGTCGACATCTCGGAGGTGGAACTCGAAACAGTAGAGATAACCGAAGAAGAGGAGAAGAAAATTCGGGAGTTCGCGGAGGACCCCTTCATATACCAGAAAATAATAAGGTCCATAGCTCCGAGCATTTACGGGATGGAAAACATCAAGGAAGCCGTCGCCCTGCTGCTCTTCGGCGGACAAACAAAAACAATGGAGGACGGGGTCACAATAAGGGGAGAAGTCAATGTGCTCCTGGTAGGTGACCCAGGAACCGCGAAGAGCCAGCTCTTGCAGTACGTAGCACGAATCGCACCACGTGGATTATACACCTCGGGGAAGGGAACCACAGCAGCTGGCCTCACAGCCGCCGTTCTACGCGACCCTGACACCGGGACCATGA
>JAUQYY010000294.1 GCA_030587505.1 Candidatus Sigynarchaeota archaeon | reverse complement strand
AGTATAAAAAAAAGGTATAATAAAAAGTAAAAGTTAATATAAAACCAAATAATTACAGGGAATCTAATCCGAAATCCATTCTCAGGGGCGCTTTCTAATGAACATTTCCATTGTTGTACCCCACTTTGAACTGTTCGTTGCGTGCAATGAGTACGGGCTTGCTAAGAGCCTAGCTGATCTTGGCCATAGAGTTAACGTTATCACCACGAGTGGAAAGTCCCCCCGAGAATTAATGGACACTAAAAACGTACCCACATCCCGCGTTCAGAACTTTGAGGTAAACTACGTTCCAACGCTTATAGATCTCCAAGCCAATCCCGTTGTTCGTAGCGTATCCGAATATATGAAAGAGAGCGATATAGTATTGTTACAGGAGGACTACCCCTTCATTTGCCACAAGGCTTTCCACGAATCAAAAAAGAGGAGGATTCCAACCATTTTATCGACCGAACGCACCAACTGGCCCGAAAATTTTTTTGTACGCAACATTTACAAGCTGATGGACTCCGCTATGAACAAAAAACTGCGAGAGGGTGCAAACGCGCTCACCGCACACTGTACGGCTGCAAGGGACTTCTGGTTAAACACGCTAGGGGTCCAACGAAACATCGAAGTAATACACGTGGGTGTTGATACTGAACTATTCCACCCCAAAGAGGTTGAAAGACCAATCCTCCCCGAAGGAAGATTCAAACTACTCACGGTAGCTCGCGCATATCCGTTTAAAGGGTTAAAGTACCTCATCGAGGCTATGGAGTACGTCTCAAAAAGGGTTCCCGGAGTCAAATGCTACCTTTTAAGTAAGGGGCCTGAGAGGAGAAAGCTCGAAAAACTTGTTAGTAAGCTTCGATTAGGCAACGTTGTCAGCTTCCTTGATGTGGCGATACCGAACTGGCAGATGCCGGAGCTTTACTCCCAGTGTGACGTGTATGTTCAGCCGAGTCTCATAGAACCCTTCGGTATAGCCGTGCTCGAAGCAATGGCCTGCGGAAAACCAGTGGTCGGAACCAATGTTGGCGGGATGCTAGACACAATAGAGGACGGGGTGAGCGGGTACCGCGTGGAACCCATGAACTCCAAAGCGTTGGGCGAAAAGATCACCAGTCTCCTTCTCGACCCAGGAAAAATGAGAGAGATGGGTAAAAACGCCAGAGAGCGTGCCAAGAAATTCGACTGGAAAGTAATCGGAGAAAAATACAACAAACTAATAGAAAAGGTGCTTCAGGGAACCACATGAGAACCCCCAGTGGTGCTGCAATCTATAAGCTCACGAAGGAGCTATCACCTATGATCAGCCTGTGGCCAGCGGGTATGCTCCTGTTCGACGAGATAATGGAAACGTGTCGGCCGATCAGACTGTTAATGATTCTTTTTTCGCAGATTATCCTGGTCTCAGGCATGACTATGGAGTACTCTATTTCCCCTCCGCATATGGTTACATCGTCCCCGATGGAGGTGTACGGACCTATGTACGTGTTGGGGCCAATCTCACACCGCTTTCCAATGATCACGGGGCCTCTCAGGCAGCATCCCTCACGAATAACCGTGCCAGCCCCGATTTTTACGTTCCCCTGGATTATCACATTTTCGTGAAGCTCTCCCTCGTTCCCTGGCTCGAGGTCGCTCAGAACAAGCTGGTTTGCTTCCAACAGGTCCTCCGGCTTTCCCGTGTCCTTCCACCAACCAGAAACAAAGTGAACATGAATATCATAATTAGCGTTAACCAGCTCCTGTATGGCGTCGGTTATCTCCAGCTCGTTCCTCCAGGACGGCTTGATTTTCTCAACAGCGTCAAAAATCGAGGAGCGGAACAGATACACACCGACAAGAGCCAAGTCGCTCTTCGGATGCTTAGGCTTTTCAACAAGTCGAACTATTTTGTCTCCTTCCATCTCCACAATACCGAATCTCTGAGGATCCCTCACCTTGGAAACCGCGATAACCGCCTCCGGATTGTTTTTGTTAAAATCCTCCAAGAGCTTCTCTATCCCGCTCTTAAGCAGGTTATCTCCAAGATACATAACAAAAGGTTCCTCGCCGAGAAAATCCCTAGAAACCTTAACAGCGTGGGCCAATCCCCGGGGCTCATTCTGTTCAATGTATGTGACTCTTACACCAAACCTGGACCCGTCGCCAATTAGTTCTCTCACGCCCTCCTTTATGGGTCCGAGAACTATTCCTATGTCCCGTATACCCGCGTTTCTCAGGTGCTCTAACCCGTAGAGAATAATCGGCTTGTTCGCCACAGGTAACATGTGCTTATTCCCCGTGTATGTGAGCGGTCTCAAACGGGTTCCATGCCCACCGGCTAAAAGCAACCCCTTCATAAGCATCACACAAGTTTTTGTTCAACAATTCTAATAATAACTCCCTTCACCAAAATATGCTTTATCCCCACTTTGAAGCAGATTCCCTCTTCACCGTTCAGCGGAATTATAAACAAAAGAAGAAAATAACTGGCTGTTGCCGCTTATACCGCGTTTGATTGGTCTACGAGCGGTTTCCACCACCACTGGTTTTCCTTGTACCAGTTTATTGTGCTCCTCAGGGCTTCTTTGAATTCGTGTTTCGGTTTCCAACCGAGCTTTTTTATTTTCGTGCAGTCTAGGGAGTATCTTCGATCGTGGCCTGGCCTGTCCTGTACGAATTTTATTAGGCTCTTCGGCTTTTTCAGCTCGTCTAGAATCATATGGGTTATCTCCAGATTTGTCTTCTCGTTTCCTCCTCCTATGTTGTAGATTTCGCCCTTCTTTCCCCTGTGTAAAACCACATCGACCGCCTCACAGTTATCCAACACGTATATCCAGTCTCTAACGTTTCTTCCATCGCCATACAGAGGAAGGGGTTTATCTCGCAGTGCGTTCAGGATGAAGAGGGGAATGATCTTTTCAGGATACTGATACGGTCCGAAGTTGTTGGAACTGCGAGTTATCATAACCGGTAAACCATAGGTCTTGTAGTATGCTCTAGCCAACAAGTCGGCGCCAGCCTTGCTGGAAGAGTAGGGGGAAGAGGGATCCAGAGCGTCATCCTCCTTGAAAGACCCCTCCTCTATGCTTCCGTAGACCTCATCAGTTGATATTTGAATGAAAGTTAAGTCATGTCTTCTGGAAAACTCCAAAAGGTTAAAGGTTCCGAGAATATCCGTTTTCACGAAGACTCCAGCATCCTTGATTGAACGGTCGACGTGAGTCTCAGCGGCAAAGTTTATTACAACATCACAGTCACCAACCCTGGCCAGGTCTTCACTGTTGCAGATATCCCCCTTAATAAACTCTATGTCTTCAATCACATCTTCCAAATTCTCCAATCTACCCGCGTATGTCAGCTTGTCCAAGACAACGATATCATAATCATAGTTTCTAACCATGTAGCGCACAAAGTTACTCCCAATGAAACCAGCGCCACCCGTTATCAAAACCCTCATCTAAAACACCCTTCGATATTCCGAAACAGAGCACACACTCCGGCTACGATACTCCATTCCTCGTTTTTCCCTTTTAATCCCTTCTGAATCTCGATAGTTATTGTTTCTTTAAGGGAAGTGTGGTAAAGTTTATCCGCTGCCACCCTTTTTGTATGTGTATCAATCTAATTTAGTTAATTTAGGGCGATTCACAAGTCTTAAATATTTTCGTGAAATTAGACAGAATTGCTTCAAAACTCTTTACAAAAGTTTCAGGAAAGCGGAGCCATGAAAAAAGAATACGTTTTGGAAAGAATGGACGGTCAGGAAGTTTTGGTCACGGGTGGGCTGGGCTTCGTTGGAAGCAACCTGGCGCACCGGTTGGTAGAGCTGGGAGCAAGGGTAACAATTTACGACGCGCTGCTTGAACCGTACGGAGGCAACATGGCCAACATAAAAGAAATCCAAGACAAGGTTGAAGTTGTCATAGGGGACGTACGCGATTTTGACAAGCTTAAAAACTACGTAAAAGACAAAGACATCATATTTAACAACGCGGCGCAGAGCAGCCACCTAATCTCCATGGAAGACCCGCTCCTAGACATCGACATAAATTGTCGGGGGATTATGAACGTTCTCGAAGCGTGCAGAAAGTACAATGACGATGCGAAGATAGTCTACTCAGGAAGTCGTGGTCAACTAGGCAAACTGGAGTACTCGCCCGCCGACGAGAAGCACCCCGAGAACCCCCTAGATATCTACGGTGTGAACAAGGTGGCGGGTGAAAAATACCACCTGGTTTACCACAGAATCTACGGCATGCGAACAACATCCGTAAGAATGAACAACGGTTACGGTCCGCGGGCCCAAATAAAGCACCCAAAATTCTGCATACTCAACTGGTTCATCAGGCAGGCTCTCCTAAACGAGGTGATAACAGTCTACGGCGACGGGAAACAAACACGAGACTACAACTACATCGACGACATGGTTGACGCTCTAATCCTAGCCGCACAGAGCAGCAAAGCCGACGGAGAGGTCTTCCTGCTCGGATCAGGCAGGGAAATCCCAATCATAGACCTGATCAAGCTCATAATAAAAATCGTAGGACAAGGAGAATACAGGCACGTCCCATGGCCGAAGGAGAGCAAAGCCATAGAGATCGGAAACTTCTTCGTCTCCTACGAAAAAATACACAAAACACTGGGCTGGCACCCTGTCACCCCGATAGAAGAGGGGCTGAGGAAAACGGTGGAGTTTTATAAAGAAAGGTTAGAAGAATACGTTTAACAAAGTCGAAAGGGGATGTTGGGCTTTTTATTGACTAATGGAAATTTTTAAAGGTCGACTAGAGGGGGACCAGTGTATCCTCTTTTGAGTAGCATTATTCCGTTTATTGATATCAGAACACCGTATGTTCCATTCTTGATCAGTTCGGGTACCACAGAACTGAAGGCCACGGGGGGAACAGGGCTCCTGTACTGGCCGTACAGCGGCGGTAGGTAATAAAAGATGTTGGTCTTGTCCACGAGGATGTAGTCGTACTCAAAAATGGGGTGGTACACCGGGTACGCGTTGAGGTTGTGGGAAAGGTGTGGGAAGATTTCGTTTTGCGTTGCCACGGAGGAATAGGGGGGAATCGTGTACACCACCATCTCCAGCGCCTTATCGTGAAACGTTACGCTCGGAAATGCTCCAAGTGGGCTCCAAATGATAGAGAAGGTGACACCACAGACCAGCAGCAGAACGAGTACGGCCTCGAGGGGCCTGCCGATCACAAAGGCAACCCTTCTCTGTGCGAATTTACTCTTCATTATTCCGCTTGCCACCGAGCTCCCCGACACCCTAAGTGCCAGCGTCCTCACCATTGGAGTAATGGTTTTCGCACCGTAGACGGCGGATATGAAAATAAAAGGAATGAGAAGGGCCGGGTACTGCGTTCCTACTGGCTGGTAGTGGTTGGGGAGAAGTGAAAGCATGGACGGTGCAAGCCAGGGTAATGATATGAGCAGAGAAGGAGGGTTAAGAAAGGATAGGAAAGCGAGGGGGCCAAACAGCACCAGGAGGTAAACAATCTTGCCATAAAACGGCGTAAAAGCTATCTGAAGAACATACAGAGGCCTAACTACCACCGACATCATTATCTCAAACATACTCCCCCCCAAGTAGAACCAGGTTGTGAACGGATTGTAGGTGGCTGTACTCGACAGAGAGGCGATCACTCTCCCCGCCATAACGTACCAAGCAGCACCTGCACCGATTGTTAGTAGAGAAGCCACTATGCTTCGGTCTGTTAACAGCCCTTTGAGATTGGAGGTGATTAATTCCAGTGTTTTCCTCCGGTTTATCCAGATTCCATAAAGCCCCATAAACACAATAATGAGTGGAACTATCTCCTTACACATCATCGCCAGAGTAATGAGTATGAAGTACCTGATGAACCTCTCCTTCTTGAAGTAGTAGAAGGCGGCGATTAGAAGCAGCGGAACCAGACACTCGGGGTGAAAGTCGTACCAGTTAACACCCTGAAGAGGAGGGTACAACAGGTAAACAGTTGCAAAAGTCAGGCCCGCCCGATTGCTCTCCAACTCGTCTCTCGCAAGCCAGAAGAGAGGAATCGCCCCTAACGGTAGGAATAAGGACTGCAATACTAAGAGAGTCAGGGGACTCGGGTAGACGCTGTAGGGGAGAAGGAGCAGGTAAAGTATGGGGTCGAAGTGAACCCCAAAGTGAAAACCTAGCTCTGGCGTGTTGTAGAAGTAAAGCCCATACTTGAGCGTTGACCAGAGACTCTGCTCGAAAATTCCCAAGTCACCAGCGTATGTTCCGAATGCGAAGTGCTTAATCACAGTGAAATACGAAAAAACCGCCGAATAGACCGCTATAAACGTGTACAAAACGTACTGAGGCTTGTTCTCCACAAATTCCAGCACCCGACTTAGCGAGTCTCCGTTCAGTACCCTGCCCAATACGACCACCAAGCTTGTGGGTGGATAAGCATTACCACGGTTTTTCAATTATATTAAAGTTTGCACATTTTCTCCACAGAATAGTCAAGTATCCCCCTTTCAACGGTTCTTGCTCTGTATTAATAAGCTATTTTTAGCGGCCGCACTATGTATCATTCTACTAGCTAGGCTGGACTAGAATATGGCTGTGGAAGATAAATTCCTCGGATTTCCGATTTTAAATGTATTCTGCTAATCGCTGCCTGTAAAACTCTACGGTTTTTCTCAGTCCTTCCTCTAAGCTGATTTTAGGGTACCAGCCTAGGAGTTTGTTTATCTTCCTATAGTTTACGACGAAGTCTCCTATCTCCAGCTTCCTGTTGATGCTGTCAGGGTACGGAACAAGTTTGAAGGTTCCCTTTCCCACTGTCTTTATGATGAGTTCCACCAATTCCTTGAGGGATGTTCCCCTGTTCGAACCCACCAAAAAAACTTCCCCATCGGCTTTTTCACTCTGCGCAGCGAGAATGAAGGCGTCCACCACGTTTTCAACATAGTTGTAATCCCTCAGCGTGCTTCCGTCACCGTAGATG
>JAUQYY010000282.1 GCA_030587505.1 Candidatus Sigynarchaeota archaeon | reverse complement strand
GGGTGATAGACCGGGAAGGCTTGAAACCGAATGTTGTGGTACTCAACCGTTTCGTAGAGCTTTATCTCCACGCGCTTCGCGTTGATTATCTTGAAGCCCATTTTTTCCAGCACGAAGTCGAGGGTTTCCTTCAGCCCGAACACTTTTATGAAGTTCTGAACCCGGTAAAACTCGCTGAACCCGAGAATGTGGTCGTAGTGGTGGTGCGTGTACAGAACAGCCGCGATTCTCCTTACCCCTTCTCTAATTAGTTGGGCTCTGAGGTCGGGTCCCGTGTCAATGATAATGTTCCTGTCTTTTTCTGGGTCGCGTATGAGTATCCCGAAACGTGTCCTGGCGTTGGGAATCCCCTGCGTCCTGGCCAGGGTGCACGTCTCACATGTGCAGTTCAGTTTGGGGGTTCCGACTGTGTCACCACTTCCGAGAATAATGATCTCCAAGTTGAACCATCCCTCTTTTTCAGAAAACAAATCCACATTCAAATATTTTTATCTATGTATTCCCAAACTTTTGCCGTCTGGTTTCCTTACTAGGGCTTTTGGTGTTTAAACCTCTACTGGTGGAAGTTCGATATAAACCCAATGGGTTGAGCCGTTGAAAACGTGTGGGACGGTTAGTGGTGAGGTTTCCTCCACCGGCTTGTTTTTGATTCAGCGGGTGTTGGCTAGGAATCCTTGTACTAGTGAGTGTGCAAGGTCTCTTGCGTGGTTCGGGGCGAATTCGTTGAGCTGGTCTCCGTATTTTTCAACGATGAATTCTGTTACGTGTTCCAGGTCGGAGTTTTCCTGGTATGCTTTCGTTATGTCGTTTCTCCACTTGTAGGTGGCTTTAATCGTGTCCTTCAGCGCCAGGTATCCTTCACGTGCGGCTTTGGCTCCGAAGTGGGCGAACCCAACGATTTCTGGCTGGTATGATTCGATTTTCCTTATCGTCGCTACGAAGGCTTCCAGGTCGAATTCCGGTGGGAAAGCGGTTGGAGTGATTGTGTTCGTCTCCGGCATGTGTATCCCCGCAGCGTCTCCGACAAACATGAACCTGCTGCTGGGCTCATAGAAGCTTATGTGGTCTCTGGAGTGCCCAACGGTTTCTAGGACTCTGATTTCAACACCGTTGCCAAGGTCAACCGAGTCTCCCTCCCTCACCACATCGAAATTCTTTATGGGCTTCATCTCAATATTTGGATCCCCGAAGGTTTGCTTACCTCCCTCGACCAGCTTTTCAATTATTGCGGGCACCGTGAGGCGCTTTGAGGTTTTCTCTGAAACCAGAACCTTTGCGTTGGGGAACTCGTCCTCAAGGTACGCTGCGCCGCCCGCGTGGTCGAAGTGGCAGTGGGAGGGTATAATGTATGCGACTTCGTCCCTACTTATTCCCATGTTTAATATCCCTTCGACCAGTTTCCCAACGGTGTTGTTGGACCCGGTGTCCAGAACCGCCACCTTTTCTCCTTTAACCAGGAACACGGAGGTGGAACCCGGTTTTCCGTTCATATTCACGTCTATCAGGTAAACCTTTTCACTTATCTTGGAGGTTTTGGTAAACCACAAGGAAGACACCTACACTAACCGTTTGATACATTTTCCACAACCTGCTCGCACTACTTAACGTTTACTATACCATAACAAACCGAACACAAAACAGAGTCTTCCCGTAGATGCTAGACCGTCTCTATTCTTACTCTCGGAACCGTTTCATTCCTTCCGGGAATCGATTGTTGTGTGGTTCGAATGAAAAAATAGAGATTTTAAAAGCTCATCTCTTTATTGGGGTTGATTCTCTACTTGGAGGGAACGGTTTCTGGTTCCGCTGTGGCTACACTTTTCGTTTGGTGATTTGCCGTTTCGGTTCTGTGTTAGGTAGACGCCTATGAGGGTTAGGGTGATTCCTAGCACGCTTATCTCCGTGTAGAACTCGTACAGGAAGATTACTCCAAGGATTGTGGTCACCACCGGCACTAGAAGCAGTGTGATGCAGGCGGTTGAGGCTTCTATCTCGTGGAGAACTTCGTACCACACGAAGAAGGTCATAACAGAGGATACCACTCCCAGGAATATTAGGGAGGTCCAACCCAGGCTGGATATTCTGTTGATGGGGAAGATTCCCTCGGTGATTATGGCTGCGGTGAAGAGCAGAACGCTGCCGAAGGGCACGGATGTCGCGGTCATCAGGTAAGAGTCCATGTTCTACGCTATTTTCTTTGCGAGGAGTGAGCCGACCGCCCATGAGAAAGCTGAGCCGAGCACCACGATGCTCCAGATGCTTCCCGACAGAGTAGGGTTGGTGGCTATAACCACGAGTGTAACCCCGTGTACCCCAGCACGAGGCCCGCTACCTTTCTCTTGGTGATCGCTTCTCCGAGAAATATTGCGCCGAGTACTGTGACTATTATCGGGTCGGTGTTGATGATCACCGACGCCTGTCCCGCTGGGACGTGCTGCAGTCCGTAGAACTCGAAGATGTAGTAGAAGAAAACGTTGACAACCCCTAGAATCGCTACCGATAAAACTTCTCTCTTAGTGAATTTCAGGACCATTTTGTACTCCCCGCTTATCAGGAGTGATGCGAGGAGGATGCTGGAGGCTAGGAGGAATCGATAAGCCGCAAACGTGATTGGGGGCATATCCTGTGGGCCGTACTTGATGAATATGAATGATGAACCCCATGTTAGAATCACGAACACTAGTCCGCCTACCTTTCCTAGCTTCAATCTTTTTCCTCCGGAGGGGTGGTTAGCCTTAAATTTTCAGAGGTTATTAACTCGACAATGTTAAATTTGTT
>JAUQYY010000277.1 GCA_030587505.1 Candidatus Sigynarchaeota archaeon | reverse complement strand
CGTATAATAGTTACATTAGTAATTGTCGTGTGTGACTTTAGTGATTCTAAGACTCACAGAAATACACAGTGTATTTATGAATAACTAAAGGAGGTTGAAGCGTAATGTTTGCCGCTCCGGGTTTAGGCTATGACCGCGCAATCACAATCTTTTCCCCAGACGGACGGCTTTTCCAAGTGGAGTACGCAATTGAGGCTGTGCGGCGAGGCACCACCGCCATAGGTGTGAGGTGTAAGGATGGCGTGGTGCTCGCGGTAGAAAAGCGTGTATTAGCCCTTCAAGATCCAGAGAGTGTAGAGAAAATATTCGTAATCGACGAGCATATTGGAACTGCGATTGCTGGATTAACCGCGGATGCGCGGGTCCTAGTCAACCAGGCTAGAATTGAGGCTCAGCGTAATCGTATAATATATGATGAGCCTATTAACGTTGAAGGTCTAACGCGATATATTGGTGATACAAAACAAATGTATACTCAACATGCTGGTGTTAGACCTTTTGGTGTTTCCTTCTTAATAGCTGGAGTTGATGAGCTGGGTCCTAAATTGTTTATGACCGACCCATCTGGAACGTATTGGTCCTATTGGGCAGCAGCTATTGGTAGCGGGTCTCAGGCTGCCAAAGAAATTTTAGAGAAAGAGTATAAGCAAGATATGACCCTTGAGGATTCTATTAAACTTTCTTTAAAAGCTTTGAGTCAGGTGCTAGAGTCCGAGCTTGATCCTACAAAGGTCGAAGTTGCAGTGGTGGATGTCCAAACGAGGATTTTCAAGAGACTGTCTTCTAGTGAGGTGCAAAAATATATTGACGAAATTAGAAAGTCTGGCAGCAGTTAGGAATGATCGTTATGTCTGATATTCGAGGCGAAAAACGGGTTGATTTAGGTGACACTGTAGTTGCTCGTTTGGAGTCTCACGGGGAAAGATTCGAAATTCTGGTAGATCCGCAAAGGGCCTGGGCTTTTCGTCAAGGCAAAGACATCGACTTATCAGAGATACTGAAAAGTTTTGATATCTTCGAGGATGCACATAAAGGTCGAAGAGCAACAGAGGAGAAACTCCTCAAAATATTTGAAACGACTGACGTAGACAAAATCGCCCGAACCATTCTGAAGAAAGGATTCATACAACTCACAACTGAACAGCGCAGAGAAATGCTGAAAAACAAAAGATTACAGATAGTTAACATTCTCGCTCGTAATTGCATTAACCCTCAGACGGGGTTACCTCACCCTCCTGCTAGAATTGAACGAGCTATGGAAGAGGCGAAAGTGCCTATAGATCTGTGGAGAAGTCCCGAGGAGCAGGCAAAAGATGTGTTAAAGATGATTCAGCAGATAATACCTATAAGAATGGAGCTCCTAAAAATTGCGGTTAAGTTTCCCCCTGAATTTTCAGGTAAGGGGTATAGCATAGTGCAACGCTTCGGAACCGTTTCCAAGGACGAATGGTTGAGCGACGGTTCTTGGGTAGTCGTGGTCGAAATTCCAGCAGGCCTTAGAGGGAAATTTGTAGAATCACTAAATAACCAAACTAGGGGAAAAGCACAGGTAAAATTTATTAAAGATTAAAAGGTGGGTAACTTTTGGCTTTACATTTCAAAAATAGGCAAATAGTGGTGCCCGGGGATTTACTAGCAGAGGGCGCCTACAAACCAGGTGATGGTACCTTCAGGGAGGGTAATCGTATTTATTCCTCCGTGGTGGGACTAGCAGAAGTGAAAGGTAAAATTGTACAAGTTGTAGCTTTTGAGGGAGCCTACACGCCAAAGGCAGGAGATGTGGTTATAGGCAAGGTTGTAGACGTAAAGATGACATCGTGGAGAATCGATATAAAGTCACCATATCAAGCCATCATGCACCCTGTAAACGTTTTCGAACGACGTTTGGATCCTTTAAAAGATGATCTTCGACGCTACTTCGATGTAGGCGACACATTGGTTGCTAAAATAATGTCCTTTGATCGAACAAGGGCGCCTCTGTTAACAACAAAGGAACGTGGCCTCGGCAAGCTCCAAGGCGGATATCTAGTGAAAATGTTACCAACAAAGATTCCACGTTTGATTGGACGCAGAGGCTCTATGATAAACATGATCAAAAAGGAAACTGGATGCCAAATAATTATCGGTCAGAATGGAATAGTTTGGGTTTCTGGAAAAAGTTTCGAAGATGAAGAGCGTGTCATTAAAGCTATAAGACAAATTGAACGGGAGGCTCATACCTCTGGTCTGACCGATAGGGTTAGAGATCTAATCCATAAGTAAAATCTTGTCGGGTGAGTAAATGGAAGAGATTCAAGGTAATTCTCAAATAAGGTTACTGACTGAAGATAATTTGAGGCTTGACGGACGAAAACTAGATGAACTTAGGCCAATAAAACTGGAGGTTGGAGTTCTCTCAAGGGCTGATGGCTCTGCATATATCGAACAAGGGAAAAGCAAGATTCTTGCTGCGGTTTACGGTCCACGTGAACTGCACCCCCGACACCTTGCACAGCCCGATGAAGCCTTACTCCAGTGTATATACCGAATGGCAACTTTCTCGGTAGACGAAAGGAAAAGCCCGGCGCCTTCTCGTAGAGAAACAGAGCTTTCCAAAGTTATAACCGAATCGCTTGCACCCGCGGTTTTCCTAAAATACTTCCCAAGAGCTTCCATAGATGTTTACATACAAGTAATCCAAGCCGACGGAGGTACAAGGTGTTCAAGCATAACTGCCGCCTCGTTAGCCCTAGCCGATGCAGGCATTCCTTTGCGTGACCTTGTAGCAGCCTGCGCTGCCGGTAAAATAGACGGAAAAATAGCTCTTGATCTGAGTGATATAGAAGACAAAAATGGCCAAGCAGACTTACCTGTCGCTATAATGCCAAGAAAAAAATTAACCACTCTACTACAGATGGACGGCTTTATGACCAAAGAAGAATTTATCGAAGCATACGAATTAGCAGTAAAGGGATGCCAAAAAATTTACGAAATGCAAAGAGAAGTTTTGATACAAAAATATATTAACATTCAGGATGAGGTTTCAGAAGAAGGCAGCGAACAAAATAGAGGAGGTTAAATAGGTGCCTCACTGCCTAATATCGGAAATAGAAACAAAGTACATCAGATCACTTGTAAGTAAAGAAAAAAGAGTAGACAGCCGCAGGTTGAACGATATACGCCCAATTACGATAGAGTGTGGAATAGTGGAGAAAGCCAACGGCTCCGCTAGGGTAACTTTGGGTAACACCAAGGTTATTGTTGGAGTAAAAGCAGAAATCGGAACTCCTTATCCTGATACTCCAAACTCTGGAGTCATAACTTGCGCCGCTGAGTTCATACCGATGGCTTCTCCTTACTTTGAACCAGGTCCACCAAATGAAGAAGCTGTTGAATTGGCGAGAGTTGTCGACAGGGGCATCCGGGAATCCAAAATGGTGGATTTGGAAAAACTTTGTATAATTCCTAACGAAAAGGTGTGGATTCTTTTTGTGGACATTTATATTATCGATCACGCCGGAAATCTGTTTGACGCTTCCTCTCTCGCAGCCGTCAGCGCTTTACTTACAACCAAAATTCCAAGAACCGAAGTGGAGGATGGTAAAGTAAAAACACTCGATGAGAGAACCTCCCTTCCAATAAATAACATACCCATTTCCTTAACATTTGCAAAAATAGATGACCAACTGTGTGTAGACCCCATACTGGAAGAAGAAAATGTTATGGATTGCCGAATTACCATAGTGTATGATGTGAACAACAACCTTGTGGCTATGCAAAAAGGAGAACGCGGTGCGTTAACAACTCAAGACATCTACAAAGCTGTGGATTTGGCGGAGACTATGACAAAAGAAATCAGAGAAAAGTACATTTCTCCAATTTTGAAACAGGAGGGTTCATAATGCCAAGAACTAAGAAGGTTGGAATCGCTGGTAGATACGGTGTAAGATACGGCACGAAGTTGAGAAGTCGGGTTAAAACAATTTTGGAGAACATGAAAAAACCACACAAGTGCCCACAATGCGCCACTAAAGCGGTTAAGCGTATATCCGTGGGTATTTGGTCATGTAAAAAATGTGGGTATACCTTTACTGGTGGAGCTTATCTGCCCGGCACTCCTTTGTGTAAAGAAAAACGTAGAGCCATAGACGCAATTACCTACGGCTCAGAGAAAGAAATGGAATAAACCTCTAGACGAGGGGGGACTTCCATCAAATTAGAAGGACCCCCCGTTTTAGGTGTACTCCCGCTTATGCTAACTCAGGCAGCGCTTTCTACCGGTTTAAATCCCCCTTGTTGAGTGACCTGCTTCTTTAATGAAAACCACTTAGATTTATAACCGAAATCCGTTGAGTAAGTTTTTACTCCGAGCAATGTAGAACCGTTTTGGTTTACGTATCCTTTACTTTAAAGTTTCGCTGAAAATTCGGAGTTAGATTTTAATGAAAAATAGGGCTAGAGGCGTTGTAGAAACTGTTCTTCCCTCAGATTTGTCAAAGGTTGTTTTCAAATCACTTTCACCTGAAATCATTACTAGTCCTAAAGAGCGTCATAGAGGTAAATTAAAAAGAGATGGTGACATTATAAGCATAGAAATTGAGGCTGAAGATACGGTTGCTCTCAGAGCGGCCTTAAACTCGTATCTCCGACTGTTAAAAATAATTCTTGATATCAACGAGCTTATTTAGGAGGAGTGTCCTTGTCAGGAAGCGAAATACCCCCGCAGGTGCAGCATCAAATCTCGATGTTGCAACAATTGCAACAAAAATTGGAAATAATAATTACTCAAAGAACACAATCCGAGCTACAGTTAAAAGAAACAGAACAGGCTATAGGCGAACTCGAAAAAATCGAAGAAGGAAACGATGTTTACAAAATGGTCGGAACACTTCTAATAAAAACCCAACCAGAGAAAGTTAAGGAGGAACTCCAGGACAGAAAGGAAACACTTGAATTAAGAGTAAAAACACTAAAGAGGCAAGAGGAGCGTTCCAGAAAACAACTCGAAGAGATGAGAGCAAAAATTCAAGAAATGCTTCAGCAGCGTGGTTTACGTCCAGCGGGATAAAAGAACAACTAAAAGAACCCTGATTTGATAATTTTTACTAGTCGAGAGTATTCGTGTCTCTGCTGAGGATAAACAATAAAATTATCTTCATTACAAACATTAATGATGCCAATCATTAAAGCGAACGCTATATCTCCTTCTTAAATAACAACTGAATCTAAAGAGCTGTGATCCCAGCTATGAATATTAGTAGATAAAAAATTATTAGGGTTATAACGGTGGCCCTGAATACATTCAAAGCCTTCTTTAGAGTTCATCCTAAGAAAATTTTAATCCTCTGCCATCAGAATGCAGACCCTGATGCACTGTGTAGTGCTTATGCTATAAGAAATTTGATTACACATCTTTTTCCTGAATCCGAAGTTCTGATTACCGCTGATGATATAAACAAAGTTTCAAGCGTTATTTTGGAGGATCTTCGAATACCTCTCGCCAAAGATGTCGATTTAGAACTATTTGATGCCTTTCTGATTGTTGATACTAATAATTTGGAACAGCTGGGCTGTTACTGCTCAATACCAACTCTCTCAAAACCAATAATGTTCATTGACCATCACACTCTTCATCTGTCCGCTGTTCAATCTGGATACACTCTAATAATTGACGAAAATTCTTCCTCAACAGCAGAAATAGTGTATAACCTTTTTAAGGAGGCTGGTATTAAACCGAGTCCCGACACAGCTATGGCCCTACTCATCGGAATAACCTATGATAGTAAACATTTCCTTCTGGCTGACGCTTCAACTTTTCGGGCTGCCGTAGACCTTATCGAAGCAGGGGCTGATTACCCCACTGTGGTTGAAAAACTCCACATTCTGATGCCTAGGTCAGAAAGAATAGCCAGGCTAAAAGCCATAAACAGAGCGCAAATACTTGATTTTAGAAATTGGCTAATTGCGGTCTCCAATGTAAGTGCCTACGAAGCCAGTGCCTGTAGGGCGCTAATTGAAGTAGGAGCTGACATAGCCATTGTAGGTGCTAAAAGAAAAAACGAAATTAGAATAAGTGCAAGGGCGACGCAAAACATCCACAAAAAAACCGGCATTCATTTAGGAAAAATAATGGAAGAACTAGGAACCATAATCCACGGTGTAGGCGGAGGTCATTCAACAGCTGCAGGATTCAATGGGAAAGAAAACTATAACAAGGCAATCAAATCCTTAGTAGAACTGATTGAAAAACAACTAGCCAAAGCTCCACCAGCCCCTCTAGATTAGAGAGCTACTAACCATTGTTCAAATAAATATCATCTCAGATGTAAATCAGTTCTGAAAAGAAACCATGTTTTCAGCTGGCTGTTTGGCACCTAAGAGTTTATAAGAAAAGTCTACGTGGGAGATGCTTAACATTAGAGTATGCTAAGGAATGGTGAGAATACATTTCCTAGCGTCCCCCCGGTTAGGAGTAATATCCCCTGAATGATACAGACTAATCCCAATGGAACCGCTATTACTGGAAATGTGAAAATCATTGCCAGTATCTTAAGCAGGTCTTCGATAAACTTGAGAAGCAGATAAGTAACTATCAGAATGCCTACGAATACCAGGATTAACCATTGAATTTCAGTTACATTCAAGAATTTCCATATTAACGCAGTTATCCCTATTCCTACGAGTAATGCTGAAATAGCTGCCCAAGGAAATTCCTTAACAGGCTTCATCACAAGCGCAAACCCAACCAGTATCAGAATACCATAAGTGTAAGCTGGATGAATCCAGAAATAATACATGTACTGAACAATCAACCCAAACAAATATCCCGTAAGGCCATAAACCGTTTGAACCCCACTAACTGCGGCTATATACAATACAGAAAAGGTTTGTAGTATATTATTCCCCGTTAACCATGTTTGCACTCCCGAAATTATGCAGAACGCACCTATTACCACCCCTAAGTAAGTTATTCCTTGGATTAGCAACTGCAACCCGCTTCCTACAACGGGAACAACACTAAACGCTCGCTCAAGAAGCCTACCCGCAGCAGAGAAACCTGCAAGAATCAAGAGTAACGGTGCCAGCCTGACTAGTAGAGGTACATCTACTATAAACTGGAATGTAAACTGAAGTGGAGCTATCATTGCGTTCCCTCTTACACCGGTAGTCTAACTAATAAACACAAATTAGATAAAAAAGTATTTTGTATGCGGAAAAAGAATCAAAACCTTTTTCATGAAAAATTTTGGTCCTCCTAACCTCAATAGTATACAAAATGAAGGAATAGTACTCTTCCTAATACGATTTACATTTTTCCAAATTCTCAGCGAGTCTCTTTACACCTTTAATTTCAAAATGTTGAAGTATGTGAAAGTTAATATAAAACAGACTGTAACCCCCCTGTTGTACGGTGTCTCAGTTGGAAAAAGTTAAATATATCGCTCCCGATTGGGATGAGATTTACGATTTGTTACTAAAATTAGCAAAAAAGATTGTCGATGATAACTACCGGCCCGATTCAATAGTTGGTATTGCTCGTGGTGGTTGGATTGTTGCGCGCATACTCTCAGATCTCCTTGACATAAAGGATGTAGCAAATATCCGAGTAGAATTTTACGATGATATACTCTTAACACGTGACCATCCTCGTATAACTCAAGAGGTTTCAGTGAATGTCGAAAGGAAGAAAATACTACTCTGTGATGATGTGGCAGACACGGGCAAAAGTCTTAAAACAGCCTCAGATTATCTTAAGGAAAGGGGCGCATCCGAAGTAAGAATTGCCACTCTCCACTTAAAACCAACATCCATAGTCTGCCCAGACTATTACGTCTCCGAGACAGACGCTTGGATTATCTATCCCTGGGAGATTTTTGAAACCGTTAAGAGCATCACCAGAAAATTGGAAAACAAAGGTAAAAGTCCAGAAGAAATTAAAAAACAACTCACACGTACCAATCTCCAACCAAAATACATTGATTACTTTATGAACTGGATAAAATTGATTGAAAGATACTCTGCACGTAAGAATGACTAAACAATTATAATTCCCGTCTGTCATGGAAATCCCTCACCTAGAGTCGAGTAAAGGAGCATCCTCTCTATGATAATAAAAAGTGTTAATACGCATCATTTTATAGCAGTTTTTGGGTTGGAAACACGGGAAGTTGATGTACACTCTCTTCTCGCCAAGATTAGTACACTGAGCGAGGAAACCGGCGTAACAATCCAACTCTTCGACTCCTCACTAATCGCGGGTTGGGAGCATCTCTTTTTCGGTGCTCTGAATGCTCTGAAAGCTTTTAGTTATGCTAAAAATATTTCAAATAAGCTATCTGTGGAGTGCCTACTCTACGTTTCTGGTCAAAGACAAATTATTGTAGCTGTAAAAAACCTGGGAATAAAGCCGGATACTCGAAACATTGGAGTGATCCTGATAGGAGACACCACGAATGTTCTTCGCGAGGTCCAACAAAAAATTCTGCTAATCACTAAGGGTAAGGAGAACGACACTATTTTGAC
>JAUQYY010000270.1 GCA_030587505.1 Candidatus Sigynarchaeota archaeon | reverse complement strand
AAGTAATTCCTGTGTAATCAGCGTATGCGAGTCCACCGACAATGAGAACTATCACTAATCCAAAGAGGATCCATTTCATCAGATCTGATGGATCCTTGCTTCCCATTTCCTTATATTCGTCAAAGAATCCCATTATTTTACCTCTATTTCGATCGAGATTCTTGGAGATAGCTGGAATTGCGAACCATCCACATATTTGTTTTTTCTTCCGATTTTGACCCAATTTATAAACTCCTCCGGAGCTTTTCCTTCCTTATATGCCTGAAGCTTTGCTCTTTCTATCATTTCTTTCTCATACTCTGTGTTTTCCTGCTGTTCAAGGACATACCAGAACCATTCCATGGCTTTGTCCTTATCTGGCGAGACTGAATACACATCGATTATGTATTTTCCTTTAGGTGGCTGTTTTTTGATACTGACGTTTACACTGAGTTTTTTTACCCAATTTTTTCCGAATGCTGGAAACGTTGGCTCCAAGAGGAATTGATCAGGAGTAATTTTCACATCGAAATACTCATTATCTTCTGGAACGAGTTTGATGCCCTGCCAAGTTTCGATTCCATATCCTGTTCTGTAAAGAATTGTAAACCTTATCCAGCTTCCCGGTTTACTTTCCGTGAAGGTAACCGTTGGATTTGATGGAAAAGCTCCATGTCCATAAACACCCCATCGGGAGTAATCGTGTGATTCATAGAACGATTTAGCTCTTTCCCAATTTGGATAAAAGTCCGGCTGGAGCCAGTAGGCAGGTGCAAGCTTATCAATATCCATATATCCGCTATTTATCTCTCGTTTTATGATATCCCAGTCATCAGGCTTTGGAGGAATGTTCTCAAGGTAATCGATTGGAGGTGGTGCATCTATCATCTGTTTTCCTGCAATTATAATATTATAACAGAAAAAGGAGGCTATCACAACTGAAAGTGCTCCAAATACAACTAACATTGCATTGAACCTACTCATTTTCTATTCCTCCTTAGTTGGATTAGTTTAGGCTACAGCAGAATTGATCTGTAGCGTCCTTGTGGTCGTTCCCGAAGGCGCATTTGTCACATTGCTCCAAAGATACATCGGAGTTGTTCCTCCTGGAGGCACTGAGGCGTTAATGACCACTGCAGTCGTGTCAAATTCCGTGGCGGTCGTGTGGTCTGATTGGTTGCTTACTTTAATCGTCGCCCAAGAGGGTTTTGCGCTTGTGAGGTTGCATGTGAAGTTCAGATTGAGGTTGCCTGTATTCTCTATGGTAATTATCGGAGTGTTTGAAGATGCGTCCTGCCCATCGGGTTCTATCAATGTATCGTTTTGCCCTGCTGCATTGAAGTTAACCTGTGTCTGTGAGCCTGCAAAGGTGACCGTAAAGCTTGTATCAGAGGGAATCGTCCACTGAACAGTTCCAGTCCACGGATTATCTGCATCGTATGCACTTGCAAGACCAAGTCCTATAACTATTGCTATCACCATCCAAACCGTTATTCTCGTTGCTTTTCCTATTTTTCTTTTTTCCATCCTTTTTCACCTCCATTACATATTTTCCATTTGTTTTTATTTTTAATTTACGATTGGGTTATGTTTGGGTCACATTAATTTCGAGTGTCCTGTTTGTCTGCTGTTCGGCTGCATGGAAGAGGTCTGTCCATAGCCAGATATTAACTGAGCTTCCAGGAGCAAGATCTTCGTATAGAGTTGCGTAAGTTGTGTTTATTTCCTTGGCACCCATCGGGTTGTTATCTGTGTCTGCTTTTAGAATAACATCAGGAACAGTTGCGTTGAGATTCATCCTTATTGTTAAGTTAACATCTCCTGTGTTCGTAATATTGTAAAATGGAGTGGTTGAATTTTGACCTAATGGGGTCACATTCAACTGCGTCGATGGTCCGTGATCAAAAGTCCATTCACCCACTAATCCATCTCGTGGAATTGAATTGTTGTAGTAAATATCTTGGATTTCTTCTTCGCTTAAGGCGCGGTTGTAGATGCGGACGGAGGAGATGAAGCCCTTAGTTCTATAGTTTTCCCAAATCGCTTCGCCTATATGTAAGTCCTCAGTATTCGTTCCTGAAGTTGACACCCCAGTTACAGTATCTTTTAGCTCCCCGTTCAAGTAACCTTTTAAGGTATCGCCGTCTAAAACCATTGCATAGTAATTCCAAGTATTAAGCGAGTGAGGAAAGTCAACAGCATAATACGTTCCACTTGTATGTATCCTCATCTGCATAACTGAATCGTCAAACTCCCAGTTGTAGTTTGCTTCTTTATTAGTCCTTTTGTCGATTACTACTCCACGAGGATATCCTTTTTCCCACCCAGTTAGACAAGCCCACATAGTGATGGTGATTTTATTTCCCTCTGCTATGTTGAGCGTATCGCTATGAGGCACTTTCACATACGCATCTCTGCCGTTGAAGTACAGCCCATCCCCTACCCACGTTGCATTATAAACAGTTCCATCATTCCCATTTCCAGAAGAGTCGTGAGCCACACCGCCTGCGATTCCTGAAAGATTGAAATGTGCATAAGTGTATCCTGCAGGAAGTGTAACTGTGAAGGTTGTGTCAGCAGCTACAACAGATAATATAGAAGAAAGGAGTAAGACCATCAACAGCATAATAGCATTTTTTTTCATTCTATCACCTCATCTCTATTCCATATACTTTGTACTTCTTCCTGATTTCCATTGCATATACCCCCAGAGGTAGATCACATAGATCCCACCTTGAATGAAGGCGGCGAGGCTTGTTGGAACATTAAATATTGATATGAGCAGAGGGAATATAAAAGTTATTGCAAAGATGATCTTGAGAAAGAGAAACAACCCCTCGATTATCCACCTCGCCGAGATCGTGAAGTAGTCCCAGGTTGAAGGCTCTTCACCGGTGTTGTACTCTGTGAGGTTGCTGATGTTATATGAGGTGTAATAGCTGTTTTTAGCAAGTGGGGCATCCTC
>JAUQYY010000269.1 GCA_030587505.1 Candidatus Sigynarchaeota archaeon | reverse complement strand
CCTTCCTCTCGTAGGTTGCCGTGAGCCCCATACGGTACGGTGCCACCAGCATTTCAGCTATGTTCATGTAGCCTGGGGCGGGTAAGTGGTGCACCTCGTCGAATATGGCGAAAGCAAATCTGTTTCCCAGTTCCTCAGCCCTCAAATAGGCGGTGTCGTAGGTTGCAACCGTTATTGGCTCCAGCTCGTGAACGCCTCCTCCGTAGACCCCAATCCGTATTCCGAATTCCTCATGTAACCGGGAACGCCACTGATCCACGAGATCCAGCGTTGGTGCAATGACCAGAGTGGGCTCGCTGAGCATGGATATGGCCCTTAGGGCGACAATAGTTTTACCGGCTCCAGTGGGCAGCACTATGACCCCTCTCTTCCCCGCCCTGAGCCAGGCCTGCAAGGCGTCTTCCTGGTAATCCCTGAGTTCCACATCGGAGCTAAGGACGGGACAGGGAACCAAATCCAAGACATTATCCGAAAACTCCAATCCCGAACTCCTCAGGTAATCTACAATGTCTTGGTAGTAGATCGCCAACGTCCTGTAGGCGTTTGAGCGAGAGTCCCAATAAGCGTTCGGAACCCTGCCTCCATGAATTAGGATTGTTCCTCTATCATAGCTTAGTCTGATCACAAGAGCAGCCCCACGAAGAGTCCAGTCTAACATACATCAACTGTATATAAAGAGATAAACGTTTGCTTAATAAAAACTATTTCGAGCCCATTTGTGAGTGAAGTTTTCTTGCGGTGAAAAAGAGATATTCTCCGGATTGTTTGTACCGAAAATCTAAAAATAGAAGAGGTAACCCTTTTAAATTAAAAATGTCCATTTATATTTCAAATATGGGTGTATGTTTCTGGAGGTTTCTCCTTTGTCTAAAAAGTGGCGCTTAGAGTTCGAGGCCGCCCTGAAGGAGATGAGCCGAGCGAATCCGCAGATAATCGCTTCTGCAATAGTACGGACGGACGGCTTGGTTCTGGCGTCTTCGCTACCAAAAAATGCGGACGAGGGGATCGTAGGCGCCATGAGCGCAGCCGTGCTCAACATTGGCAACAGGTCTGTCAACGAATTGGAGAGAGGAGAACTGGACAAGGTTATAATCAGCGGCTCCAAGGGGGACATCGTCCTCTGCGGAGTGGGCAGCACCGCTGTGCTGTCTGTCATAACCAACCCTGACTCGAATCTTGGACTTGTACTCCTCGAGATGAGGAGGGCAAGCCAAAAGATCCAAGACATACTGAAGCAAATATAAGTGTCTGTTTGTTTTCCTCGATTTTTTCTAAAATACTAAAAATAAGAACCTGTGGGTTACGACAGGTTGTATTCAAAGTTTCCCGCTATTTGTCTCAGCTTGTGCAGTGCTAAGCCGAGCTGGTGCTCCTTCAACCCGGAAACAACCAGGATGTGCGAATCGGCCATCTTGACAAGAGTGTAACCGTTTTTGCCGTGTATGATGTATTCTTCGATTTCTCCCGTGGAGAGGGTTTCTGCCATTTTTTTGTTTTTTTCAAGGGCTTCAACGACTACCGCACCGATGGCATCCGCTTTGCCATACTTTAGCTTGCTGGCTTTAACGTTTCCTTCCCTGTCTATGATAGCTATGTCTAACCCGCTTGAGAACTGCAACTCTTCCATAGTTTCCTTTAGGTATGATTGTTCTGTTTTCGATTCAGCTATGGTCATTCTCTCACCTCTAAAAGACTTGTGTTATCCGTGCTCCCTTTTTGGGGGAGTGAACTTGAGCACATCATGCTTAAATTTTTATGATTACTCTAATGAGCATACCTATTTAAACTTTTTGTAGTTAAACTACAAAATTAATTCTGTTTTTCAACCAACCTTGTTGAATCTGCAAGAATTCTAATTCCAGTCTATTCACCTTTTTTTTGATTGAAATCTCTTTGCGGATCCAAAAATGTTAAGCACGACACTACCCTAGAAGAAAAAGATAAATTCCCACAATTGCGAAGGATGGCGGCGGTTTCAGATTCAACAAGAAATAAGTTAAAAATAATAATATGCGCTTTCTTAAGTTAACAAAACAACGGGTCGTAGATAATCGATGCCGTTTTTCTCCGCTTTCTAGCTACTAGATACCATAAAACGTTTGAAGTGAAGGAATTGACTGAGGATGATTTCGAGCTCGTAGGAAAGCTATTGATTGAGAACAGGCTGGATGAAGCTTTTAGCAAGTTGCTCTCCCTATTTAGTGACGAAAACTTCGAGACCAGGGCTTCCGCAGTGTGGGTTGTCGACTCTTCCGCGGAAAGGTTTCCCCAAATGGTGGAAAAATTTCTGCCCCGAATTCTTTTTCTGGCTCTGGGTGACGAGTCTACCTTTGTTCGTGCCAACGCAATGGAGGTACTAGGCCTCCTCAGTTTGAGGTTTCCAGAGCACTTCAGAAAGCTCACACCGGTAATACTTGAGTCGCTTGAGAGTACCGACATTGATTACGTGTGGAACACCATACTTGTTTTGGGCTGGATAGGCGGTAACAATCCCGAAATTATCAGGGACCTCGTCCCACACCTAGTGAAACATTTGGATTCTACGAACGAGATGATGAGAGGGACATCCGTACTGGCTTTGGGATGGATTGGAAGTTCTAATCCCGAACTGGTTAGAGACTTTATTCCTGATTTGGTCAAATTGGCCGAGGATGACCCGCTTGTTTACGTGAGGTCCAATGCAACGGAGGCGCTGGTTTCAATAGCCCACAAGCAACCCGAGATTATTGAAAATTTTGTGTCAGACATCGCCCTAATCTCGGTGAAAGACCCGGATTCTCTTGTGAGGGGTAGCGCTGAGGAGGCCCTAATTCTGCTTACGAGAGAAAAGGTTGAACTTGTACCCGAAATTGTCGCCAGCATATTCCGCGTTGTGGAGGAAAAAGGCAAAGATGTGAACTGGAACGCTGTTCTATCCCTTGGGTGGCTCGGAACTGGCAATTCTAAAACAATTGACGCAATCCTCACGAATCTACGCGAACTCTTAAACTCTGACAACGAAGAGGTTCGGGGGACAGCAACTCTCAGTATAGGCTGGATTGCAGGGAACAACCCGAAGGAAGCGCAACCATTCCTTGAGGAGCTAACACAAGACCTGGTGAAGCTCCTAGACGATAGGAACGCTACTATCCGAAAAAAAGGAGTAGAAGCCCTCGGATGGATAATCGGAAACTCACCACAAATCGCAGCAACAATCATCCCAAAGATCAAAAGCATGGCAAGCATGGATGAAGATAAGGCCGTGAGGGAGAGAGCGGAAAGCACACTCCGATTCATATCCAATAATACAAGACAGCCAGGTTGAAAAGCTTCTTTCATACCTCACACTTCACCATATCCGCATTCCTGGGGTGAACTGAGTACTAATCATCTGTTACCCGCAACCGTGTAGCCGAGAATTAGGCTACCTCTAGTAAGGGTACCTAGCGTCAGCGGCGTGGCTCGCTAACAGTTACATGGAACCTCATTCACCTCTGCTGCATTTTTCTCTGAGATTTTTCACGCGATACCCGTTGAGTAGTCCCAAAAATTTCTAGGCGGGTTATTGAAACCTACTAAAAAATAGGGATTATACGAACCCTCTCCCTGAACCCTTCCCTAGAGCGAAGACTGATTAAAGTTTTTCTAGCACATCTCTGATCTTTACTATCAGGTCCTCTAGTTTTTTTGCATCGAAGCTTTCATAGTCTTTTAGACTAATATTAATGTTAACGGATATAGGTATCGCCAAGCTCTCCCTCATGGCGTGCACTTGTGCGGGTTGAACCTCTGCGGTCTTCATTTCAATTCGGGTGAATGGCCGTTCTCCTTCCACTTTAACTGTGATTGGTTTTGTTCGTGTGAATTCGGCTTTTCTTTCAGCCAGCCTTTTCCCGGGTTTTTTGGTTTCCCTTAGATGTTCTTCAAAGAGCATCAGGAAGGTTCCAGGCTCTTTGCTACCTACGACCTCGTTTGTGGAGTAATTCATACCGTATTTGAGCTTTAGGGATTTCATTATCCTCGAGCCTACAATCTTTAAGCGCTTCGGAATGTCCTCTGACTCCCTCCAGAACCAGATGTTTTTTCTGTCATGGTCAACAACGATTAGGGCTCCCATGAGACTCGTGGGGTCCAAGGGAACGGATCTCAACTCACCATTGTCCTTTACCTCAAAAACTTCAACCCCTACCGACATAACAGCACCCTTTCAAAACTTCTAATAGATTTTCTTCATTTACCTTTAAAAACTTGTGGTAAGAACTCGAAAGATAATATGCTTTCTTCGTTTTTCATTATTCGCGAATTTAAAAAGTATTGGTCTCGCAGGATGGGTTGTGTGGTATTCTCTTGAAAAACTAGTGTGATAAAAAAATGTGGTGAGATTTATTACAGGGTGACTATTGCTTCTTTGATTCTTTCGCTTTTTTCGGCTTCTTTTTTTGCTTTCTCGATTCTAGAATTCTTGTGGGAAGATACATTGCCAAACCAATCGCTATGCATATTAGAGATACGTAAAGCATTAGAATGAATAGGCTATGCTCAAAGTTGGTTATCGGGATTACTATGGTAGACATTGTTGTCCCTTCTATAATTACAAATGCGGGGTACGGTGAATAGTTCTCGACGACCAGATAGTAGTATCCGGGAATTGATGCTGTGTACCCGAAAGGTGAAAATTCTGAGGGTTGACCCTTGAGAATCGGTGTGAAAAAGGTGGCGCCTTGCACATAGTGGAAGAAGTTGAAAACATCCATAATGTACACGTTTACCCTTATGTTTGAAGCATAGACACCTATCATACTGTCGCCGTAGTTCAGGTAGACCCCCACCCAGTTCATGGTTCCGGGTGGCACTATCCAGACTCGCGTCCAATTGTAGCTCTCCCCACCAGATACTGGCACAAGATCTACCTCGGGAAAATACAGGGTTAAGACCGTTGCTGCAGGAGCTGCCACGACTCCTCCAAGCAGGAGAATAACGCCAATGGCTGCCACGATTTCTCTAATCCTAGTCTTACGGCCCACTATTTTCACCTTTTTAGTATGGTGTTAGCAAAAAGATAATTTTCGAACTATCTGGGTGCTCTAATCGGCTTTCATCTACCCGCCGTAATGTACTCGCTGTACAACTTGTAATGAAGGATTCGAACTCTTATTATTCTTTCTATTGAGCCACGTGGTAGGGTTTGGGAAATTGAATGTTGACATTATATAATTAACTTATTAATGAATAATCAATTCTGCATAAATTTAAATTTTTAAAAATACAAAAATAAATAATAGTAGGTATGTTCGTGTTTCTAGTGAGGTGTAATTCATGTCAAGGAAAGAAACTCATGGATCATCTGGAAGGTGGTATGGTACTCAGCAAACTACCCAAAAGTGTGAGGATTGCGGCGGGTCGGTTCTCTACGACGCCTCAAGGAGATTAAGGGTTTGCAGCGTCTGCGGATTAATCCAAAGAGAACGAAGAGGAGACAACGTGTCCTTCAGAAACATTCTCGAGAGTCTGAAGTACAAAGACACAATCGAGCAGATAGCGAACTACCTAGACGCAGAACCATGGCAGATCGAGGAGAAAATCGTGCTAATGACAAGAAAGGGACTGGTTAGAGTCGAAGGTAAAAGGATAATCCCAACCCGAGAAGGTAGAAGGATGCTATTCAAAGAAATAGCGCGAGAAGTAGAAAGAGAAACGTAACCAGTTTACAAATAGTTAAATGCTTTCTTCCCGGGAGGACTCCTAACAGGTGACTCCTTCTTCTATACTTAACAAATTATAAATCTCTCATCCGTGAAGGTTTCGTGTAACCGTCCTAGCCTGGTAACTCCCCGACTGGCAATTTTCCCAAAGTATTCCTCCCAAATACAAATTCTCCTTTTCATAAGCGATTTTTCTTGAAGTTTCCCTGGACTGGTCGGGCGGGTTTTTGTTAACTGATGTTTTATTTCTGGTTTTTTGTAGTCTACTTTTGGGTGTTCTTTTCTAGGTGAACACCTTTGCTGCTGCTTCTATTCCCGCGCCGAGTTCTATTCTTTGGCCCAGTTTTTTGAGGGATTGTTCTAACGCGTATATGGTTGTTAGAATTTCTCTGTCAGTGACGTGTCCCATGTGTCCTATTCTGAAGATTTTCCCCTTCAGTTTTTCCTGCCCACCGGATATCAGGACGCCGTAATCCTTCTGCATTGTTCCCCGCAAATCCTTGTCGTGTACACCTTCAGGCATTCGAACCGCGGTAACCGTTACTGAGCATGTTTCTTCTTTTTTGGGGAAGAGTTCTAGTTCGAGGGCTTTTATGGCTTCTCTAGTTGCTTGGGCTGCTCTGTTGTGGCGGGCGATCACATTGTCAAGGCCCTCTTCCACCATGAGCCTCAGAGAATTCTGTAGAGCGTAGAAGAACGTTAGGGCGGGTGTGTAGGGTGTTTGTGGGGGGCTTTTTCTGTAGCTCTCACGGTAAGCTGGTAGGTCGAAGTAGAAGGTTCTCCTCTTGGTTCTGTTGATCTCTTCCCACGCTCTCTCGGACACCGAGATGAACGCCAAGCCGGGAGGTATCGAGAAGCATTTCTGTGAACCCGAGACGCAGATGTCAATTTTCCAATCATCGACTGGGACGTAGTCGCCACCCATGCTCGAGATGGCGTCCACAATCAGCAGGGTGTCGTGCCTTTTGACTATCCTGCTTATCTCGTCGAGGGTGACCCTTACACCGGTCGATGTCTCGTTGTGAGTGATTGTTACTGCTTTTACATCCTTCTCCTTTTCCAAGGCTTCTTCGATTAATCCGCTTTCAGGGGCTTCCCCCCACTCGAAGGGCAGCTCAACGGGCACCCCTCCGTAAGCCTCTACAATCAGCTTGAATCTTTTACTGAACTTGCCGAAGGTTGGGCAGAGAACCTTATCTCCCGGTTCGATTACATTGCTGATAGCGGCTTCCATGGCTCCCGTTCCCGAAGAGGTTAAAATGAAAAGCTCATTTTCGGTTCTGAAAACCTTCTTCAGATTTTCGGTGCATTCGGTGAGGATCTCTCCGAACTCCTTTCCCCTGTGGCTAATCATCTGGCGTGACATCGCCCTTAGTGTGCTGTCCGCTATGGGGGTGGGTCCGGGAATCATCAAGAGGTCTTCATCAATTCTGTGCAAATCGTTTCACCATCTACCCTTCGTGAGATTTCTGATTCTAACAACCAAGCATACCGAATTAACCCTTCCGCACTAAAAAGTGTTGTTGTGTGAGCGCTTTCTGTAGTGAGGTTAAACAGTGAGAGAGATATCCTTTTAATGTTTTCTACACCTTAAGAAAGTGTAGACTGTTTTGAGGTGTGTGGGGTTGTCAGTCCACCCAATAGAACATAGATACTTTACACCCGAAATGAAGCAAGTCTTCACCGAGGAGAACAAGCTTCAGAGATGGCTCGATGTGGAAGCAGCCCTAGCTAGAGCCCACGCGGCTCTCGGAGACATTCCAAACGAGGCGGCGGAGGAAATCTCAAGAAAGGCGTCACTCGAACATGTTAAACTCGGTAGGGTTAAAGAGTTGGAGAAAGAGATTCACCACGATGTCATGGCTATGGTGCAGGCTCTGTCCGAGGTCTGTGAGGGTGACGCCGGAAAGTACGTGCACTTGGGGGCGACTAGCTACGACGTAGTGGACACCGCCTGGGCCCTCATTCTGAGGGGTGCATTAAACATAATCTCCCGAAAGCTGGGTACTCTCAAGGACGTTCTCCTGGATCTTGCCTCCACCCATAAGAATACGATTTGCATAGGTCGAACACACGGACAACACGCTGTTCCGTTCACCTACGGAATGAAGTTCGCCATCTGGGCCAGCGAAATCAACAGGCATCTCAAGAGAATTGAAGAGTGTAAGGGAAGAGTTCTGGTCGGAAAAATGAGTGGAGCTGTGGGAACAATGGCCAGTTTCGGATCAAAAGGATTCGAGATTCAGAGACTCGTTATGCAGGACCTAAAAATAGGGGAGGCGGAGATAACCAATCAGATAGTTCAACGCGACAGCCACGCGGAGCTAATCTTCCTGAACTCACTGATAGCTGCCACACTGACAAAAATAGCCAAGGAAATCAGAAACCTCCAGAGAACAGAGATCAGCGAGGTTTACGAACCCTTCACTGAGAAACAGGTCGGGTCCTCTACCATGGCTCACAAGCGGAATCCGCACAGGTCGGAGAGGGTCTGCGGAATATCCAGAGTCATAATTTCACACACCATACCCGCACTAGACAACGCGGCACTAATAGAACACGAGAGAGACCTAACAAACTCCTCCAGCGAGCGTATAATATTTCCAGAGTCCTTCATACTGCTTGACTACGTTCTGACAGAAATAATCTCCATACTAAAAGGATTAGAATTCAACTACGAGAACATCCAGAGAAACCTCGAACTAGAGGGCGGACTCTACATGAGTGAAAATGTGATGATAAAACTGGTGGAGAAAGGATTGGGCAGACAGGAGGCTCACGAAATCCTCCGCCAACTGGCCATCGAGTGTCGCAGTGAAAAAAAATCCCTAATGGAAGCCATACTCAACCATCAGAAACTCAAGACTCTAGTAACAGAGGACGAGCTAAGGGAATGGCTAGACCCCAAACAATACATTGGCACCGCGGTTGAACAGGTGGAAAAACTGGTAGAGAAACTGAAGTCCTGAAAGGTTCCAACCCTCCTTTATGCGTCTTGTCGCGTCAACCTAGTTTTAATTTTTTGGAGCTATGGTGGGTCTCGAGGATTAGCGCACTCGTGGATGAACTAGTCCTGCCTGTACGCTTCTAGCAGGGTTTCGGTTAGGAATTTAACCCGGGGCTTTCCTCCCAGAAGCTTTGAGGTTACTCCGAGGACCGCGTAGCACCCCGTACAACTCGTAATAACCGTGTCTACACCTTGGCCGTTTACCGTGTCAATTATTTTTTGCACGTTGTCCATGCAGCAGACGTTTGATGGGACCTGATTAACTCTCAGCCCTTCGATTCTATTTAAGAGTTCGTGGTTGCTTTTCAGATTTATTTTCGCTCCTGGGGCCAACTCTTTCTGATACCTGTAGCATCCCTCATAGTAGGCAACCTCTCTATCGAGTCTTGGTGTACCCTTCATGGTTTCTAGGAGGAATTCTGGGAAGTACAGAATCCTCATCCCCTCATACTCCTCGCCGAAGAACCTGTTATAAAGGTAGGCGCAGACGCAGCAGAAGGTGACTATGGCTTCTGAACCGAGTTTTTTTGCCTGTTTGAGGTTGTTCTCGATGAACTGCCTCGAGTACTCCTCCATCTTTGGCCTCTCTTCCGAGGAGATCCCTCTGTAGGCTAGGTTTCCGCAGCAGTATTCCTTTTTGAGGAAAGTGTAGTCCACGTTGAAGAGCCTCATAAGCTCCACGAAATCGTTGAACGGCTTGAACAAGCCGAAAGGATTGTTGCAACCGGCTATTATGGTGTATTTTGCTTCCTTGTCCATGTTCAGGTCCAAACCGTACTTGAGGAGGTAGTGCCTCTGCTTACCGGATTCTAGTATCGAGCCCTGGGACATGATTCGCTTCACGCTCTCTTCCATAGCATCAACCTCATGAACGGGTTATGCCAGAAGTTTGTTTCAAAATTCTTTTAAACTTTATTGGGCAATAGTTTGATACCGGATTACTTTTTAGGGGACTGTTGTTGACAGGTGAGTTGCAGGTTAGGGACACCATTCCTGAGAAGTTTAAGCAACTGTTTCCCTTCGAGAGGTTTAACCGTGTACAGTCAGCGGTTCTACCCTATGTTCTGAACACCGACGAAAACATTGTGGTGTGCGCTCCAACAGCCAGTGGGAAGACGGTTATCGCTGAGCTGGCGATGATTAAGCAGCTAAACTCCCAGGGAAAAACGCTCTACCTGGGACCGTTGAAAGCCCTAACCTACGAGAAGGAGGAGAAGTGGGGAAAAATATTCAACCGTCTCGGCTACAGGGTATACATAACCACTGGCGACGAGGAAATATCTCCCTACGAAGCCAACGCCTCGGAGATTATTGTTTCAACCCCAGAGAAGTGGGACAGTGCGAGCAGAAAGTGGAACAAAAGAGGCTACCATTTTGTGAACGACATCTCACTCTTGATTATTGATGAGGTTCACCTCCTGGATTCGGACAGCAGAGGCGGGGTGTTGGAGGCGATTGTTTTTCGAATGAGGCGCCTCGCGGAGGTTAACCAGAGGCCCTTGAGAATCATCGCCTTGAGCGCCACCATGTCAAACTATCGAGAGGTCGCCGAATGGATAGGTGCAAAGGAGAGCTTCACCTTTTGTTTCGATTCTTCCGCGAGACCCGTACCGCTAACCGTCGGAGTCTACCCGTACAAGGAAACCGGTAACAAGTTTTACAACATGTACCTGCGGCTCTACAAAGCGTTAGACCTGACGAGGTGGATCCTGGAGGAAGGAAACCAGGTCCTCATCTTCGTGGCGAGCAGGAGAGACACCCGGCTCGCCGCCAAGAAAATCGCCAAGGTTTGGGAGGAGCAATCCGTCTCCTACTGCACACCAGAAGAACTCGCCGAACTCAGAAAATTTTCTGAACAATTAAGAAGCGCTCGTTTGAGAGAAGTGTTCACTAGTGGTGTCGCTTTTCACCACGCGGGTCTCAGTCCCGAGGACCGCTCCATTGTTGAGAGCTGTTTCCGTAGGGGACTAGTAAAAGTTCTGGTTTCTACGAGCACTCTCGCTTGGGGTGTGAACCTTCCAGCTAAGGCGGTGGTTATCCGTGACACGTATGTCTACGACACCCTAAGGGGAGAAAGAGAAATTAATCCTCTGGATATCATTCAGATGCTTGGGAGGGCCGGGAGACCCCAGTACGATGATGAGGGGATAGGGTGGGTAATAGTACGAAACGAGGATGCGCAAAAATACCGGTCCTTAATATTCCGAGAGAAAAACCTCGAGTCGAGGCTGCTAGAAACTCTCCCCGAACATCTAAACGCAGAGATAGTTCTGGGAACTGTGAGAAGCGAGGAAGACGCTCTAAACTGGGTGAAAACCAGCTTTCTCTACATTAGAGAGAAGAACCGCAGAGGAGATGCCGCCCTAGAGTTTCTCGAAAACGAGATCAGGAGAACCGTTCAGTGGCTGGAAAACCACGGATTCCTCCTCCGAGAAAACGGATTCAAAGCCACCAAACTAGCGGAGATAGCTTGTAACTACTACCTCGACCTTGAAACAGCGGAGCTTTTCCACAGAAAAATCAGGGACACCTCAGATGAAATCGAAATCCTGTCACTGGTTTCAAGAGCCAAAGAGTTCAAAGATATTGTGGTCAGGAGAGTCGAAAAGAAATTCCTGAAAAGTGTACTCTCAACCGTAGCCCCCCACCTAACCGAGGGTCTCGAAGAATCTCAGAAAAAGGTTCTCGCAATTCTTCTCTCCTATCTCCAACAGGTCAAGATTATGGAAGACCTGAGAGCCGACTCCTGGATAATCAAGCAAAACGCCCTCCGCCTGCTTGCGGCTTTGGGGAGACTCACATCCGAACTCGGAGCTAATGAAAACATTCAGAGAAAAGTGAAGCTTTTGAGCTTCAAACTAGAGAAAGGTGTGCCCGACGAGCAGGTAGAATTGATCCAAGTACCCGGAATAGGGCCCAAGACTGTGCAGCTCTTGCTCGGAAGCGGCATAAACTCCATCGATCAGCTATTAAAACTGTCCCCATATGACCTAACCCGACTAGGCCTCTCGCCCAAAACCGCCAAAAGGATACTAGAAGAAGCCAAAAACCTGCCAAAAGCAGTAATCAGTCTAAAAATAAACAAAGTGTCTGAACACGAGAACATCACAGAGCTTCTCTTCAATGTTCAAAACAAGGGAAAACCCGCCCGCTTTCAACTAGTAATAAGACTCAATGGAAAGGAACTGATCAACAAACCCGTAACCATAAGAAGAGACGCACCATGGACCCTACCGCTCAAAATAAATCTTTCAACCAGTCCCGTAGAGTGTGAAATACATGTCGAATACCTCGATCTGTTCAGAACTACCGAAACCCTTCGAACAATCGTCTACACGTCCAGCCAAGCTGATCCGAAGCGAAAACTCCTCACAGGAAGAGCCTCCGAAGCAAGCGTAGTCGAAAAAGCAAAGGAGAAACAACAAATTCCTTTGCAGGAAACAGCAGCGGGGCGCACAAAAAGAAAACCTGTTATCCCCAAGGGTTCAACCATGCAACTACAACGATTCTCCGCTTCTCAGACACCAGCAATGCGGAAGGAGAAACCAGAGTCACAGGGGCAGGTGATAGGAAGATGCAAAGTATGCGCGGGAGAACTCCTACATGAGGAGAACAGAATTTTCTGTAAAGAGTGCGGAGTAGTTTATAAGCTTCCGAGAAACGCCGTGTTAACAAGCCAGAAATGCGATAAATGCGGTTTACCCAAATTCAGGGCCGACTACGTTTTTCCCATACTAGTTTGCATTGATAGAGGCTGCGAAAACGCCGACGAGGTCATAAGAAAAAGGTTCGACGAAATGAAGCTAAAATGTCCCAACTGTGGCGGTGCCCTGATTTTCCTGAGGAGAAGAGGACTCGTAGCGGGCTGCGAAAACTACTACAAGGGATGCAAAACCGCCTTCAAACTTCCAACCACAGGTGTGCTGCTCGACCAGAGATGCCCGAGATGTGGCCTTCCATTGGTAAAACTGAAAACAAAAACAAGGTGCCTCAACACCGAATGCACAAATAATCAAAATAAAGAATCCACCTAAGGCTGGTAAACCCCCCAAATTTAAGACACCGTTTCATTAAAATGTTTCACCCCACTCTTAAAGAAAAGAGTTGCTCCTACGGAATGGGCACTTTAATCTATAGACAACCGATTTTTCTAAATAGTTCTTTTACTTTTCAATTATAACGTATTTATTCATTTATCTTTCATTAAAATATTAAATATTCCCAATAATTTATAAACCCTCGTAATCCATATAACACA